>JAUXGY010000026.1 GCA_030621805.1 Kiritimatiellales bacterium
GTCCACTCGCTGACCAAGTGGCTCGGCGGCCATGGCACCGGTATCGGCGGCATCGTGGTCGACTCCGGAAAATTTGACTGGACCACCGGCAGGCATCCGTTGCTTTCCGATCCGGAACCAAGCTATTGGAACGTCAGCTTCGCCAACGATCTTGGTGACTTGGCACCCCTTGCCTATATCCTGCGCATGCGCCTGATTCCGCTGCGTAACCTCGGCGCCTGCATCTCTCCTGATAATTCATGGATGGCGTTGCAAGGCATCGAAACCCTTCCGCTACGCATGGAGCGCCACTCCGAAAACGGACTGGCCGTGGCCAAGCACCTGCAGAACCACGCCAAAGTCGAATGGGTGCGCCATCCCGCACTTGAAGGTGACCCGTCCTACGAGCTGGCGCAGAAATATATGCCCAACGGTGCGGGCGGCATGGTCATCTTCGGGATCAAAGGCGGAGCAGAGGCCGGACGGAAGTTTATTGAAAGCCTCAAGCTCTTTGCGCACCTCGCCAACGTGGGCGATGCCCGCAGCCTGGCCATCCACCCGGCCTCCACCACCCACTCGCAACTCAGCGAAGAGCAGCAAGCCGCCGGGCGCATCACACCGGATCTGGTTCGCCTCTCCGTAGGACTTGAACATATCGACGATATCCTGTCTGATATAGACCAAGCTCTGGAAAACATCTAGTTACCAGATAACAGGATCACAGAGCCATCCCCCTGGGGGATGGCTTTTTTAGTGGGGACACAATGGAAACAAAAACAAAGTTTTTCACCTATGGTGAAGAGACCCAATCCCGCCTCGCATTGCACGATGGGCCGGCGTTTGGCCCCGTCACCCTTGCCTATGAAACGTATGGAAAACTGAATGAGAACAAAGATAATGCCATCCTTGTTTTCCACGCCCTGACCGGCTCTCAGCATCTGACCGGCTTCAATCCCGAAATTTCCAGTGTTGGAGAAAAATGGACTGAAGAGTGCAGGACCGGATGGTGGAACGACTTTGTCGGCCCCGGAAAAATGGTGGATACCGATCGGTTTTTTGTGGTCTGCGCAAACTATTTCGGCGGGTGCTATGGCAGCACCGGCCCTGCCTCCATCAATCCTGAAACCGGAAATGAATACGGCGGCGACTTCCCGCACATTTGCTTCAGCGACATTGTTGATTCGCAGCTCCCGCTCTTTTCCAAGCTCGGCATAGAAACCTTTCACGCCGCCATCGGCTCCTCGCTCGGCGGCATGCTGGCCATGAATCTGGCCACACGCCATCCGAAAAAAGTCCGGCGCATTATTCCGATCGCCTGCGGCATCGAAGCCACCACCCTCACGCGCACCCACATTCTCGAGCAGATCCTCGCCGTCGAGAACGACCCCAACTTTTGCAACGGCCACTACTACAACGGCCCCGCCCCCCTACGCGGCCTTGCCCTCGCCCGCATGATCTCCCACAAAACCTTTGTCTCCCTCCACGCGATGGAAGCGCGCATGACGGAAAAATGCGAACAGGAGCAGGATGAGTTTTCATGGTACAAGATTAAATCCCCGCTCGAATCCTATATCCTCCACCAAGGGCGCAAGTTTGTCCGGCGGTTCGATGCCAACTCCTACCTCTATCTGAGTTCGGCGTGGACTAAATATCACCTCCTGCGGGACTGTGGAAAAACGCGCTACGACGAAGTCTTCGCGGGCTGCAAGCATCAGGACTACCTCGTCTTCAGTATCGACTCCGACGTCTGCTTCTACCCTGATGAGCAGGAATATATCGTCAAACAAATCAGAGCCAGCGGCCTCCCTGTGGAATACATCACCGTCCACTCCGACAAAGGCCACGACTCCTTCCTGCTTGAACCTGATCTCTATTCCGAAGCCATCAAGCGGATGCTGGAGAAATAGGCTCTAGGCTTTGGACCATAGGAAAAAACATTGTGATCGTTGTCCTCTCCCCATCCAAAAGCATGGATATGGAACCCGCAAATAATTTGCCGGACAGCCAGCCCGCTTTTCTGGATCAATCCAAACAGCTCATCGCTCAAGCCCGCATGTTTTCCACCGCCGAGCTGATGGACTTCATGCAGATCAGCGAAAAACTGGCGAAGCTTAACCATCAACGTTTCAAGGATTGGAACGTGCCCTTCTCCCCCGAAAATGCAAAGCAAGCCATACTGGCCTTCACGGGCGATGTCTACGACGGCTTCGATGCCCCCACGCTCAAAACACGCGACATGAACTTTGCGCAGGAACACCTTCGTATTCTCTCGGGGCTCTACGGCCTGCTTCGGCCGCTCGACCTTATCCAACCCTATCGGCTGGAAATGGGGAGACCACTCAAAACACGCGGAGCCGACACGCTCTATGCATTTTGGAAAGAAGCCATCACCCAAGAGCTAAACCAACGCCCCGGCGACCTACTGGTGAATCTTGCCTCACAGGAATATTTCAAGGCCATCAATAAACGTACGCTCGACAAACAGGTTGTCACCCCGGTCTTCAAGGACGAGAAAAACGGCAAACTTAAAATCATTAGTTTCTTCGCCAAGAAGGCACGGGGTCGGATGGCGCGCTACATCATCCAAAACCGGATTACGAATACCGACGGGCTACGCTCCTTTGCAGAAGATGGCTACGTCTTCGATCCCGATTCTTCAACCCCATCCGAACCGATCTTTGTGCGGGACGAACGATAAATTTCGACCGCACTGATTCCATCGGAGATCAGTCCATATAGCCAAAGACATGGTTCCCGATCGTGCGTTTCCCGCGTAGCGAGCTTGCCCAAGACGGAGTCACAATCGAAGGGTTATAAAAATGCGTCAGATGATCCCATTTCCGGGTGCTGGTCATGAGCACCCATGCGATGCCATAGCAATCGCTGCGTGCCACATGATCAGCGGGAAGTATACCCTCGCCCGAACGGTAGAATTCAGGAACGGAGTTTAAATCGTTCCAACAGGAGAACTGTTTTTCCTTCAGACAGACGTCTGTCAGCGAAATGTTCAAACGCCTCGCGCGGGTCTGGATTACCGCGGCTACCGCCATCTTTCCCTTAAACGGCTCCCCCCTTGCTTCGGCGAACAGCGTGTAGCTGACAATGCGAGCAGCGGCCTCACTTAAGGAACTTACATCCGGTTTCACTGCGCTAGCGATCACGGGGAGGCCCAGCAGGGCAATCGCCATATCTCTTCGGGTACTCATATGACTCCTTCAAATTAATCGGTAGGATCTACTTCTTTAGAAATTGGTTTAATTTTAGAACCTGATTGCGATCGGTGGCTGCGGCTTCGAGCCAATTCCGGATATCATTGCCATTTCCTTCGCGCAGGATCTGGATTAATCCTTGTAGTTCTTCGTGAAAGCGGTCGAGTTCGGCTTCTAGCGCGGCGCGGTTGGTATCGATGATATCCACCCACATATCGGCAGAACCGGAGGCCACGCGCGTGGTATCCTTAAACCCTGTCCCGCAAAAGTCGGCCTTCTTCGCAGGATCCCCATCAGCAACGGAACGCACGAGAGCGGCAGCGACCATGTGCGGCAGGTGGCTGGTGGAGGCGAGCATGGCATCGTGTTGCTCGGGTGACATCTCAACGACCTCCGACCCAACGGATTTCCAAAGGGAGGAAATCATCGGTGCCCCGTCGGATGGACATACCACCGTAAGGCGGCCCTGGTAGAGATCAGGATCGCCTGCTTCGATTCCTGTTTTTTCCGAACCCGCGATGGGATGCGACCCAACAAAATGGGCATCGCTATTTTCAAACAAGGGTTCCATGGTTTTAAGAAGCTCGGACTTGGTGCTGCCGACATCCGTTACGATGGCGCCCGGTTTAAGGGCCGGAACAATTTGCTCGGCAAGCGTTGCGATCGTCCAGATCGGAACACAGATCACAATGATGTCGGCCTCACGAACCGCTTCCGAAGGATCAGAAAACACCTGGTCGGCAATGCCGCCTTCCAAGGCCGCCGTGCGGGTTTCCTCGCGGCGGGCGTACCCATAAATTCGGCCCGCGTATCCTCGCCTTTTTAACCCGAGCGATAGCGATGCCCCCATTAAACCTAAGCCGAGAATTGCTATATTTTGGGGTTCGTCCATATCGAGTTCCAAGGGTTCGTTAAACATGAACGCGTAGTTTCCAAGGTTTAGATTTTTTTTCAATCAAAATCCCAAACAGGGGATCTGTATTAATGCGTACCATTTTAGTTCTATTTAATTGACAACTCTTGTATCTCGTTCATTATAGTGACCATTGAAACACTAATTATAGGAGGTTTCCCATGGCATACGAACTACCCACACTGCCCTATGCATACGATGCATTGGAACCGCACATCGATGCGCGCACGATGGAGATCCATCATTCAAAACATCATCAAGCGTACGTCAACAACGTCAACGCTGCACTTGAAGGAACCGGACTTGAAGGAATTCCGCCCTGCGAACTTTGCCGTCGTCTTGACGAGCTTCCGATCGAGAAGCAAGCGGCTGTACGCAACAATGGTGGCGGCCATGCCAACCATTCCTTCTTCTGGGAAGTGATGAGTCCGGATGGCGGTGGTTTGCCAAGTGGAGCGCTCGCGGCAGCCATCGACCAATCGTTTGGTTCCTTTGGCGCGTTTAAAACGGAATTCAGCAAGGCGGCGGCAACCCGTTTTGGATCGGGCTGGGCCTGGCTTTGTAAGCATGACGGCGGAACACTAAGCGTGTGCTCCACTCCAAATCAGGATAACCCGTTGATGAAGGATGTACCGTGCGACGGTCTTCCCATTCTTGCACTGGATGTCTGGGAGCATGCATACTATCTGAACTACCAGAATCGCCGGCCCGATTATATCTCCGCGTTCTTCCATGTGATCCGCTGGGAGAAGGTGGCCGAGTTCTACGCGATGTAGCGGATACAGCATCCCGTAATACGCTTTAAACCCCTCAGATCGAGCCGAGTTCACACCGGTCTAATCGTCTGAATCGTTAGCGACTTCTCGGGCCGAGGTGTAGTGCGAACCTCTCTGCTTGCAGAGGGCGCGCCCCCTTCGGGGGGCACGCACTACACCCACAGGGTGAAGAAAACACGGGGCGCTAAAATCTGAATAATGGCCTTTTACGGATAAGATGATAAATATTGTACGATTTCGGTATTTTAATACTGAAATACTCAAACGACTGTGATTTAACTTGCCGCAAGTTGTGAAGAAAATGGGTGGCAATAGAGGTTTATCGCCTTATATCAACCCCGCAAAACTCGGAGAAAAATAGCGTGAAACCCACCAACGTCGGCAACCCGGAATATTTTCATAAAGTGGTTGATTGCCAATTCGCCTGCCCAGCACACACCCCGGTTCCTGAATACATTCGGTTGATTGCGGCAGGACGATATACCGATGCCTATATGATTAACTGGGAATCGAATGTCTTTCCGGGGATCCTCGGTCGCACGTGCGACCGCCCCTGCGAACCGGCCTGTCGCCGGGGGCGCGTGGAGGATAAACCCGTAGCCATCTGCCGCCTCAAGCGGGTCTGCGCGGACAACAAGGATGCCATCAAGGATCGCCTTCCAAAAATTCCGAAAGAGAAGAACGGCCACCGCTTGGCTCTCGTGGGAGCGGGTCCCTCTTCGCTTACCGTCGCACGCGACCTGATGCCGCTGGGCTACGAAATCGACCTCTATGAGGCGAACGGCAAGGCGGGGGGATTCATGCGGACCCAGATTCCCTCGTTCCGCCTGCCGGAAAAGGTGATCGACGAGGAAACCGGCTACATTCTCGACATGGGCGTTAATTCCTTTTTCAACACACGCGTTGAAAGCCTTAAGGCTCTGTTGGACCAGGGCTACGATGCCGTATTTATCGGCTCCGGCGCACCGAGCGGACGCAACTTAAAACTGCCGGGCTACGAGGTCGATGACGGAGAAAACATCCGGGTTGGCGTGGAATGGTTGGCCGATGTCGCGTTCGGACACGCTACCGAATGCCCGAAGGATGTGATTGTGCTCGGGGGTGGAAATACGGC
The DNA here is from genome assembly GCA_030621805.1 of Kiritimatiellales bacterium. Lineage (GTDB taxonomy): Bacteria > Verrucomicrobiota > Kiritimatiellia > Kiritimatiellales > Pontiellaceae > Pontiella. Next base: position 5,992 of record JAUXGY010000026.1, read on the forward strand.
CATGGACTGTTGCCGTACCGCACTGCGCCTCGGGGCCAAAAACGTCAAGATTCTGATCCGCACCCCGATCGACGCCATGATGGCATCGGAATGGGAGGTCGAAGACACACAAGCCGAAGGCATTCCTATTCTTGAAAACCACAACCCACAAGAATATGTGATTCGTGACGGAAAGCTGGTCGGCATGCAATTCGAGATCATCGAATACTCCATCGACGCAGATGGCAGAGAGGTCTTCACGCCAACCGGCCGCAACGAAGTGGTGGATTGCGAGCTGGTTCTACTCGCCATCGGACAGGCCAATGCCTTCCCGTGGATCGAAAAGGAGACCGGCGTCGAATTTAATGATACCGGCCTGGCGGTGGTGGATCCCGTAACCCATCAGTCGACCAACCCCAAGGTCTTTTTTGGCGGCGATGCAGCGTTCGGTCCGCGGAACATTATTACCGCCGTTGCGCAGGGCCACCAGGCCGCGCTCTCTCTGGACATGATGTTTAACGGGCAGGATCTTCACGTTCGCCCCAACCCCGGAACCAACTTACTCAGCCAGAAGATGGGCATCCACGACTGGAGCTATGCCAGCATGGTGACCGAGGAAGAGCGCCATGCCGTTCCGCATGTTGATCTGGACGAAGCGATCCACAGCCACACGATGGAAGTGGAGCTGGGCTTCGATGCGGCGACGGCTCTGGAAGAGGCACAACGTTGCCTTAACTGCGATGTCGAAACGGTATTTTCCGAAAGTAAATGCATTGAGTGCGATGCCTGCATTGATATCTGCCCCGTCGACTGCCTGACCTTCACCGAAAACTCGGATGAAGCCAAACTACGAAAAAACCTCAATGTCCCTGCACACAACCTCTCGCAAGATCTCTTTATTTCGCATGACCTTCCGACAGGCCGCGTGATGGTGAAGGACGAGGATGTCTGCCTTCATTGCGGACTCTGCGCGGAACGCTGTCCGACCTCCGCCTGGGACATGCAGAAGTTTCTATATGTGGCACCCAAAGCAGGACAACAATCATGAAACGCGATACGGTCACGAATAAGTTTGTCATTAAATTCGCCAACGTAAACGGCACGGGATCGGCCAGCGCCAACAGCTTGTTCTCCAAGGCCATCTTCCGCATGGGCATTCCCATCAGCCCGAAGAATATTTTTCCATCCAATATTCAGGGGCTTCCCACGTGGTACGAGGTGCGCATTAACGAAGATAGTTTTCTGGGACGGCGCGGTGGAATCGATATCATGGTGGCCATGAATCCGCAGAGCATGGAGCGCGATGTCGCCGAGTTGCAACGCGGCGGATACTTTATTTACGACAGCAGCAAGCCCATCGACGAAAAACTCTTTCGCGACGATATCGACTTTATCGGTATTCCTTTCATGGAGCACTGCCGCGAAGTCTACAAGGATGAACGCCAGCGCCAGCTCTTCCGAAATGTGATGTATGTCGGATCACTCGCAGCCCTGCTCGACATTGAGCTCGAGGTCCTCAAGGGGCTCATCCACGAACAGTTTAAAGGAAAAGAAAAACTCATTGAGCCCAATGTCCAGGCACTGGTAATGGGCTATGAAGCGGCCAAAAAGGAGTACGAATGTCCCATCGCCTTCCGTCTTTCGCGGCGTGACGAAGTGGGCGATAAAATTCTGATGAACGGAAATGCAGCCTGCGGACTGGGCGCCGTCTACGGCGGGGCCACCGTCGTAGGGTGGTATCCCATCACCCCCTCCACCTCGGTGATCGACAGCTTTGCAAAATACTGCCGGCAACTGCGCGTCGATCCGGAAACCGGCGAAAAGAACTTTGCCGTGGTGCAGGCCGAGGACGAACTGGCCGCCATCGGCATGGTGATTGGTGCCTCGTGGAATGGCGCACGCGCTTTTACCGCGACCAGCGGCCCCGGGCTTTCGCTCATGAATGAATTTCTGGGACTTGCCTATTTTGCCGAAATCCCAACGGTACTCATCGACGTTCAACGGTCAGGGCCATCGACCGGAATGCCGACGCGCACACAGCAGTCGGATGTGCTCTACAGTGCCTATGCTTCGCACGGCGACACCAAATATATCTGCCTCTACCCCTCCACTCCGAAAGAGTGCTTCGAGCTCACCGCCACCGCGTTCGACCTTGCCGAACGACTCCAAACCCCAGTGCTGGTTCTCTCCGATCTCGACCTCGGGATGAATGAACATATGTCCGACCCTCTGGAGTGGGACGATGAACGCAAATATGACCGGGGAAAGGTCCTTACGGCCGAGGATCTCGATGCCATGGAGGGTCCGTTTGGCCGCTACCTTGACACGGATGGTGACGGCATCCCCTACCGCACCCTACCCGGCACCCACCCCACCAAAGGAGCCTATTTCACCCGCGGCACATCCAAGGACGAATATGCAACCTATACCGAGGATGGGAAAAAATATGTAGCCAACATGGAGCAGTTACAAAAGAAATGGGAAACCGCCCGGCATGAGGTTCCCAAACCCGATATCCGCACCACCGGGAAACCCTGCAATGTCGGCGTCATCTACTACGGCACCAGCGAGGCCTCCACCCTCGAGGCCTTGCACCATCTGGATCGACTGCACAGTATCTCGCTCGACAGCCTCGGCATAAAAGCCTTTCCCTTTTCCAACGAAATTAAAGAATTCATCGAACAGCACGAATACGTCTTTGTCGTGGAGCAAAACCGGGATGCCCAGATGCGCTCGCTACTCATCAACGAATTTGATTTTAGTCCCCAAAAACTAATCTCTCTGCTTCACTACGAAGGCAGTCCCATCACGGCCCGCTTCATCCGCCATGTCATCCGCGACAACATCCTGCAAACCGCTACCGCGTCGCACATGCGCAGTTACAAAAGATAGAGAGGAATCCACTATGAGCTATGCCATTCCCGGTTTTCGCCATCCAAACCTCCCGAAAAATGAACTCGGCTATACGGCCAAGGATTATGAAGGGCGCGTCTCCACACTCTGCGCCGGTTGCGGACACGACTCCATCAGTGCCGCCATCCGCGAGGCCTGCTTTGGAATGTCCATACCGCCCCATCGCGTGGCGAAGCTTTCCGGCATCGGGTGCTCATCAAAAACACCCACCTATTTCCTTGGAAACTCACACGGATTCAACTCCGTACACGGCCGCATGCCAGCCGTTGCCACCGGGGGAAATATGGCCAATCGCAACTTGCTCTACATCGGCGTCTCCGGTGATGGCGATACCGCCTCCATCGGCATGGGCCAGTTTGTCCACGCCGTCCGGCGTAACGTCAACATGGTCTATATCTGCGAAAACAACGGCGTCTACGGGCTCACCAAAGGTCAGGACTCTGCCACCACCGACGTCGGCTCCGTCAGCAAGAAAGGAGAACCCAACGCGCTCGAACCCATCGACCTCTGTGCCATCGCCCTCCAGCTCGGCGCCACCTTCGTGGCCAACAGTTTTTCCGGCGACAAGTCACAGCTCGTCCCGATCATTCAGGCCGCCATTGCCCACAAAGGGTTTGCCTTCATCAACGTCATCTCACCGTGTGTCACCTTCAACAACGTACCCGGCTCCACCAAAGCCTACGACTATATCCGCCAGCACATGGCCTCCACCAATACCGTCGACTTTGTCCCGGCCGAAGAGGAGATCACCACCGACTATGCTCCGGGCACCTCCGAAGTTGTCACCATGCACGATGGGTCCGCCATCCACCTGCAAAAGATGGATGAAAAACTCGATATCCACAGCCGTCGTTCGGCGCTCGCACTCATGCAGGAATACAAAGCCGAAGACAAGGTGCTCACCGGACTTCTATTTGTCGACCCCGACTCACAGGAGATCCACGAAACCATGAACACCACCGCAACCCCGCTTCGAAACCTTACGGAGAAGGAACTCTGCCCCGGTTCTGAACAGCTTCAAAAGATCAACGACCAGCTTCGGTAGTCCAGCGAAACCACACCCGCTACCCCTCCTTTTTATATGATTAATCATATATTTTAGGATAAATTGGCCGCTATTCAGGGTGTTTTATATGATATACGGATATTTATATGCCCGTCTCACCCCCCCCCTCCGCGCTCCTTGACGGTACGCCAACCCCGGTGCCTTCCAGTCCGTTATAAAGAGGAAGAAAACCATGGCAACGGTAAACACGGACCATGGGTTAAGCCATATACCACCGATACCGTGGATTTCATTATTCGGCTTCTCTTCTCCGGAAGATTCCTTGCTGCTTATCTTTGTATACATCACGTGATTCGAAAATGAATCCATTCATAGCAATATACACTCCAGGGGAAAGGACTTGCACAAAAGATAGCGCGCTGCCGAGATTGAAAAGACCATCGGAACTGCCAAAGGTATACGGTATCATGGCCCCAGTAAGAACAATCGTCTTGTCGTGGATCTCCTCGGCCAGAAATCTGGCCGTATGCTCCATGGTATCGGTGCCATGCGTAATCACAATTCGGGATTCTTCACACGATTTGCAGGCGTCAAGCATCTGATGGCGATCCTGTTCGGTCATCTCCAGACTGTCCTTCATCATGACGACCTGAATCCGGGTAGACAGCCGGCAGCGGCCATTCTCCAATACCTCTTGGATATGAGGATTCTTGAAATAGAGCTTACCGTCTATCTCGTTATATTCCTTGTCGAAGGTTCCTCCGGTAACAAGTATTGCAATATTCATTCTGTTTTCCTTGGCGTTGAAACTCACTGGGGGTATTTTTTCCGTTGTTAAAATTGGAGGTGTAGCCTCCGGTTCGTTGCTTAGAATTTGTACTCGGCAGAAGGTTCGGGGTCAAGGTTCGAAGGGGGAGGCTCATGATCGTCGTGAACTGGATGTGCGTTTGACTGGTTCGCTTTTCCTTTATCAATTCTTTTTCTTAATCATGCTATATATCAGGCTCAAAAGACCAATGCCTATCAACAGAAGACCTAATCCCATGCTTTGACCGTGAGACCGAATAATTATGAACAATCCAAACGATGGAATCGCAACAGATTGAAAGAATAGTCTCTGCTTTCCTAACCAATCAGGATTGTGTTCGGCACGCACTCTTATCTTGTTCAGCTCATCATTCCATATCCAGACAACCGCGAGGTAAATGAGTAAGGAAATAAATAATATTAGGTATATATACATCGCGATTTCTTCAATAAATGTATGCAGAACTAGTCCATTATCGCATCATCCTGGTTGAGCTATATGCAGCGAACGTCCTCGATGAGGTTGAGCGACTAAGCGATAACCTCAATTGATTGTTAGGCCTGTCGCTTTCTCCTATTTATACAGCATGCTATCCAATAGATTTTGAGCCTCTTCAGAAGCCTTCTTCTGTCGCTCGGCCTTTCCCCGCTCGGCCTTCAG
>JAUXGY010000350.1 GCA_030621805.1 Kiritimatiellales bacterium
AACGTGTTGCTTGAGATTAATGAAGGAGATTGTCCGATGAAGAAAAGAGTGCTGTTCGGAATGTTGCTATCGATTTGTTTCATGGCTTTGCCGTGCCATGCCGTTGATTATTTCACCGAGTCTTTTGGCGAGCCTGAAGCTTTTGATTTGGATGGGTTTTCCCTGACCTTTACCCCGGAGGCGTCGGCGAGTGGCTATTCCGCAAGACTGCATCCGATTACGGCCTTGCCAACCGACCAAGGGGAACTGCTTACCATCACGGGTTTGGCCGATGATACGTTTGTGGATCAGCATCTGGCAGACGGGGCTTCCGTTGTCTTTTATGGGAACAGCTATTCGAATTTTTTTATAGGGAGCAATGGGTACATCACATTTGATGTCGGCGACGAATCGTTTGGCGGATCCCACTTTGACCTACCCCGTATTTCGGCGCTCTACACGGATCTGGATCCAGATCCGAACGACATGGGTAACGTGAGGTGGGGACAGTTTGCAGATCGGGTGGTCGTTGCCTTCATAGATGTCCCAGAGTTCTTTACATCGAATTCCAATACCTTTCAGATTGAGCTGTTCTATGATGGAGTCATCCGCCTTTCCTGGTTCGGCATCGAGGCTTCAAATCTCATGGTGGGACTTTCAAAAGGCGGTGGCATACCTCCGGGTTTTATTGAAACCAACTTTAGTGATTTTATGTGGGATACGGATGACGACGGTCTTCCTAACTTTTGGGAATTCCAATATTTTGGAGGAACCACCAGTGGCAACCCCTCCATCGATTCCGATGGAGATGGGCACAGCAATCTTGCCGAATACATTGCCGGCACGCATCCGCTTGAAAAAACATCCGTCTTCCGCGCCCGGCAATCCATCCAGAAGGAGGGTGGAGAAACCCGCTGTGTGATCGAATGGGACTCCATCGAAGGACGGGAATACAGCATATGGAGCCGTGGCAACCTGACACTGGGTGGTTTTACCTTGCTCGATTCGGGGATTCCCTATCCCATCAACGCCTACACCGATACCGTCGATCAGGTGCAGGGTCTTCGCTTCTATAAATTGGATGTGAAGCTCGCGGAATAGTTCTTCCGCCGTGCGCAACCTCTTCACCACCCAAGGCTGAAACCACAGCGGTGCAGTGCGTACTACCCTTCCGGTGGAGCACGCAATGTTCTGGCGGTAGACGTTGCGCTGGCCATGGGTTTCCGGCAAGTTCCCCCCGAGCTTAGGGGAGTAGAAATACTTGAAGTCCCATTTTCTCTCGCAGGAATAAGAAATAGCAACGGATAAGCAGGCCCGTTGCTTCCTATAAATCCGTTGCAAGAAATTGGTACTATCGGAAATTCGACTCCCCTTAAAGGCTCACAGTGGAGGTCTATGCGATGGAGATGGAACTGGTAAAGGGGCTGGTGTTGGTCTGCCTGTTTCTGATCGGGCTTTGTGCGATTGAGCACTATTTCCGGTTTTCCCGCCTACCCTACATCTGCTGGGTGCTTCTGTTTGGAGCAGGCTACGGCCTGCTCAACCACACGCTCTTGCCTCATCTGCCTGCCTTCCATCTGACGCCCGATGTGATCCTCTACATCTTTCTGCCGGTTCTCATTTTCGATTCGTCGCGGAAGCTCAATTTAAGCATGGCCCGAGCTGAAGCCGTACCGGCCTTCCTCCTCGCCACGCTGGGCATAGTGGCAAGCATGTTTGTCATGGCGCTGCCCTTGCGGTTACTCTCGGGTTTTCCCTGGGTCGATATTCTCTTTTTCACGGCCATCATGTCGGCCACCGATCCGGTGGCCATCGCGGTGGTCTTCAAGCAGTTCCCTCTGCCTGAAAAGCTCAAAACCCTGATCGAGGGGGAGTCGTTATTAAATGACGGCACGACGATTATCCTGTTCACGCTTATGAGCGGAAAAGTCCTCGAAGGAAAGGAGCTCTTATTTGAAAAGGGAATACTTACCTTTCTAGTTTCCATTGCCGGAGCCGTGTTGATCGGAGGGTTGGCGGGGTGGGGCTGCTCCTTACTGATGCAGCGATGGCAAGCTCTCAAAGATCACTTTATCGGGCCGCTACTCCCCTTGTTGGTGATCTATCTCACCTTTTGCCTGGCACAGGCCGTCTTGGAATGGTCGGGGGTCATTGCAGTCATGGCCGCTACGCTGACCCTTCGGATTCTTCTTCGCCGAGCCCACGTACCACAGGCGATGTCGCGTTGCGAAACGGAGTTTTATAAGGGTTTCTGGGATTTCCTCGGAGAACTGGCCAATGCCATCTTATTTTTTATGTTGGGCGCGGAGATCGGGGCACACTACTACGACATTAACTGGTGGGTTATGCCGGGGGTGATCGCCGCGTTATTGATTTCTCGCAGTGTGGTGGTCTATGGTTTCGGTGCCGTGTTCCGGTTGTCCGGCCTGCGCATTCCTGCATCATGGCAGCATGTCTTGAACCTCGGAGGCCTTAAAGGGGCTCTGTCGGTGGCGTTGATTTTGATGATCCCGGAGGAGTACGCCTATCGCCACCTTTTCCTCTGTGCCGCGCTGGCTCTCTGCCTTTTCACCCTTATTGCAAACACGCTCGCGATGCGCGTTTATCTCAAAACAGCCCATCTCGACGAGGTACAGCACTAGGATATAGGTTGTTGGAACCCATTCTAAATATGGGTTGAAACCTGATCGGGATTGCAGTGATTAC
>JAUXGY010000179.1 GCA_030621805.1 Kiritimatiellales bacterium
AAGGAGAGTTCGGACCGCGTTTGGACGGCGCTCATCAATTCCGGCTTCCGCCCGCCGATGGGGCGCACCACCATCAACCTCGCCCCGGCAGATATGAAAAAGGAGGGGCCGAGCTTTGACCTTCCGATTGCGGTCGGCATTATTGCCGCGCTCGACGACATTAAGCACGATCTGCTGCCGCGCGTTTGCATCGTGGGCGAGCTCGCTCTCAGCGGAGCCGTACGCAAGGTTCGCGGGATTTTACCGATTGCGATTCTGGCGCGAAATGCCGGGATTAAGGCGATCCTGGTTCCGGCTGAGAATGCCGAAGAGGCGGCGGTCGTCGATGGCATCAAGGTCTTTCCCGTCCGCAACTTGCGGGAGGCCGCCGACTTCCTCAATCAGGATCTCAAACTCGAACCCTACCAGCTCGACATCCAATCCGTTTTTGAAGCTCACAGCATCTACGAAGATGACTTTGCCGATGTGAAAGGGCAGGAGTTTGCAAAACGCGCGCTCGAAGTAGCGATTTCGGGGGGACATAATTGCTTGCTCATAGGCCCGCCGGGAACGGGGAAAAGCATGCTCGCCAAACGGCTGCCCTCGATCCTTCCGTCGATGTCGCTCGACGAAGCGCTGGAGACGACGAAGATCCACAGTATTTCCGGCTCGCTCAAATCGCACCAGGCGCTGGTGGCGCGTCGCCCGTTCCACTCGCCGCACCACACCATTTCCAATGCGGGCCTTCTCGGTGGCGGCACCAACCCGATGCCCGGCGCAGTGAGCCTGGCTCACCACGGTGTGCTGTTCCTCGATGAGCTGCCCGAGTTCCAGCGCAGCGTGCTTGAAGTGATGCGCCAGCCACTTGAAGACGGCGAGGTCACCATTGCCCGCGCCGCCGCCAGCGTGACCTATCCCTGCCGTTTCATGCTCGTGGCCGCCATGAACCCGTGCCCGTGCGGTTACCAGACCGACCCGAAACGTGAATGCCGTTGTTCGCCTACGCAGATTGCCCGCTACCGCAGCAAAATTTCCGGCCCGCTGCTCGACCGTATCGATATCCACGTCGAAGTTCCCGCCATCAGTTATGAGCAACTTACGAAACTCGATAAAGGCGAACCTTCCGCTGCCATCCGCGAGCGCGTCGTTCGTGCCCGCGAGATTCAGCAAAAGCGATACAAAGATCAACCGGGCACCCACTGCAACGCCAACATGCGTAGCAAGACGCTTCACCAAGTTTGCCGGATGGAAGCTGACGCCGAGCAGATTTTGCGCACCGCCATGAGCGATCTAAACTTTAGCGCCCGCGCGTATGATCGCATTCTAAAAGTTGCCCGCACTATCGCCGACCTCGCCGCCGCCGACCGCATCGAGCCCCACCACATTTCAGAATCGATCCAATACCGCACGCTGGATCGTCAACTTTGGGTTTAAGGCCATGGAAATGCTGCAATTCATGGGTTGACCCGCCTGCCCAACTCGTGTTCTCGTGTTCGAATCCGACCGTGTCGGATGTAGGATCTATCAACCGGGGATTATATGAAGCGCTCTATTTTTATTTTTACCTGCCTGTCGCTTTGTTTGGCGGGGTGGGCTGCGCCTGTCGCCGACAAGGAACTCTCCGGCATGATGGCGATGCTGAAAAATGGAAAGGTGTCGGAGTGCCGGGAAAAGTTGGAGAGCGGTCTCCTGCGGCATGCCTCGACCATCCGGAAGAAGGATGTTATTCGAGCCAAGCTGGTCGAGTTGCTCAAGAACGATGCCTACACCCTTTCGCTTGCCCGCTATCAGCTGCTGGTCGAATGCGGCGATGAGCAGCTTGGAACGTTTTGCAAGGATCCTCAAAACCGGGAGATGCTCGAGGCGCTGCTGGCGGATCGCACGTGGATGGAGGCGTTTCTATGCTCAAGCTATCTCGATGGCCGGGGCGAGAATGCGCTGGAAGTGCTGGCCGAGATCTGGAGGGAGGAGAGCGACGAGCTGGTCGATCCGCTTTCCCGTCAACTGGCTACCGGCATTGCGCTGGCCTTCGGGATCTCCAGCCGGGGCGATAATCTGCGGGAACGCGGGGCGACCCCGCTGGGGCGCTTTCGCTATTTCACAAAGGCCCACCAGGAAGGTCGCCTGCATCGGATGTATGACGCGCTCGAAGCGTGGGAAATGTTTTATCTCGCCGCCGCAACGGCGGACGATCGATCCATGCCGTGGCTACTCGACCACATCAATATTCCGCTTTCCCGCTATACCGACGCCTGCTGGATGACCGAGTATCGGGGGGGTACCGTCTATGGCGGGTGGGTGCAGGCCAAGGGCTTCTACGATCCATGGACCGAGGCGATGGGCAATGCGGAAAACACCTTCCGCCACGGCGGAGTTTGCGGTGCACTTTCGCATTATGGAACCCAGTCGGCCGCTGCTCACGGCATTCCGGCAATTCCCATGGGGCAGCCCGGTCACTGTGCCTATGGCGTCCGCTTTGCGCGCGGCGATTGGCGCGGCGGCTTTGGCGGACCCTACGGCGGTGCCTATGTCAGCCCGCTCGATCGCCTTTCAAAACATACCGATGCGGTGTTTCTCGCGGAGGATATATTTGCCCGCTGGAACCGCAATGTGCTGTCGCGGCGCTGCGTCTGGATGGCCGGACTTTTCATGGACTTGAATAGTTTTTCCAGCAGGGATTGCTACTTCGGCCCTTTACCTATTCCTGAATCGATTCGCAACAAATCCAAAGATGACGAAGCCATGGTCGCCTACCGGCTGGGTCTGGAGTTTCAGCCGAAAAATGCAATGACCTGGAAGGATATGATCCGGCACAGGGGGGCGGCAGATAAAGAGCGGTGCGAACAAATTGCAAAGGCCTTGGCCAAGGCGTTCCCGACCCATCCTTATGTGGCGATGGAGTTGGTGGAAGTGCTGGAAAAACCCTACATGAAAATCTTGGAATCAAAGGGGGCTGACAAAGCCGAACAGCGGGCGGGTCTGGTCAAGCTGTGGGCACCCATTTTTGATGCGGCCGGCGAAGAGGGGTGGTATGGATGGCAGAAGACCCATACGTGGAACAGCTGCCTGAAACGGGTGGGAGAAAATCCGTTGGCCCGGCGCAGGTTTACCGACATGCTGGTCTATTCCGCACGCGATTCAAGCGCGTTACTCGCTGCCGTGCTGGGCTGGAGTCAGGAGGCACTGACTGAGCCATCCGAGCAGGTTGCGCTGGTCAATGCCATCGGCAAGACGTTGGGTAACGGTTCGCAGGGCGGCGATGCCAAATCGCGGCGCGACTTCTATAACAAACTGGTTCTAATGACTGAGTCGGCCCAAGCTATGGCAGCCTTCCAGAGCGTCAGCCTCCAAGGTGAATCATTGTGGGATGAAGGAGACCGCAATCAGATGGATCAAAAGCCTCCGAGTGGATTCCCCAACCCCAAGGGCAAGCTTCTTTCGGAGGGCGGCCTGCTGGTCCTCAGTAGTTCCAGTCGCTGGGATCGACCCTTGCTCCATGCCAGGCTCATGACTCCGGAGCTTGGCTTTTTCCATACGTCCGGCGAGATAAATCCATGGGTTCAATTGACCTTGCCCAAACTAGGTGAGCCGTCGGGAATTATTGTGGTTCCCGTGGGCGGCAACACGGGTCGGCACCTGCCGCTTCAGGTTTCGGTATCCGAAGACGGCGAGCAGTGGACCAAGGTTTGGGAAACCAACGAGATGGCGCCGTTCTGGGTCATTGGCCTGAAGGGCCAGCGGCTGCGAGTTCGCCATGTGAAGGTGGAACGGATCGGTGAAGGCGGCGATGTGTTCCACCTGCGGGGTATTCTCGTGTTCGGGAGGGATTTGCAATGAGACTTCAGAAACTATTTTTCATGGTCGCAACGGTGCTATGGTTGTCGGCATCGACTCAAGCCCGGCGGGCAGAGGATTTTCCGGCGGCCAAGGAGTTGGCCAAAAGCGAAGGAGCCGATATCCTGGTTTTTTACCATGGCGGCGAATGGTGTCGGGCGGGGGAGCAACTGAAGTCCCGAGTATGGAACCATCAAAATTTTGAAGCCGCGTTGCCAAAGCTGGTGCTGCTTGCGATCAAACAGTCGGATCTTCCCGACGAGGCCCAAAAGCAACGGCAGGAAAAAAACAAGGCGCTGTTTAAAGCCTGGCAACCCTGGAACTTTCCGGGCTTGGCCCTTTTTGATTCTGAAGGTCGACTGGTAGCCACCCGCGAAGGTCTGAACGTCGGCATGCAACCGGCGGAATTCATCGCAACAATCAAGGCCATGGTGGCTATCCGCGAAAAACGGGACCAATGCTGGGGTGTAGAAACCAATCGTAGCCGCGAACAGGCGGTTGCCTTGGGAAAAGGGCTCGATGTTTTGGAGTTTTCCATCGCCAGTCGCCACTACAAGAAAACCCTCGACAAAATAAAAAAGCTCGATCCGAAGGATCGTTGCGGCTACGTGGGTGTCTACGAATTCAAGACCAACCCTTTCATCGAAGGCAAGATCCACCCGCTGAAACGGAAAGGACTGACCACCCATCAGGAGGTGATCGCCGAGCTCGATACGATGCTCGAAAACCCCGTCAGGCCGATTTGGCAGCAACAGGAAATCTGGGCCATGAAATCCGCCGTCTACGCTTTTTGGAGCGGGCAGGAAAAAAATCACTCCGAATGTCTGGAAAAGATCATTGCCCTCGATCCTGAATCCGACATGGCCACCGGTGCTCGCCGCCAGTTGGAATCCGACTACAAACGGGCGTGGTAGCCCCCTCCACTATGTCCGTTCGAAGCGGGCGACGCTTTCGACGTGGTTGGTCTGCGGGAACATGTCGACAGGCTGGCAGGAGACGAGTTGATATTGTCCCTCTTCGCAGAGCATCTGTCCGTCGCGCGCGAGCGAGGCGGGGTTGCAGCTGACGTAGATGAGGGTGGGCGGAGCAATCTTCAATAGCATTTTGACGGCACGCG
>JAUXGY010000330.1 GCA_030621805.1 Kiritimatiellales bacterium
GGCGGGGGATTCCGTAAGAAAACGCCTGCGCCGCCGCCGGCTCCCAAACTTTCTCCTGAAGAGCAGAAAATACGGCGGGAGGAAATTCGTAAAAACCTTCAGGACTATCAAATGCACGTGATCCGCGAGGGCATGCCGCCCTTGCCGGTTCCTCTGACGCAGGAGATGGATGACCAGCTTGTTTCAGAAGGCGTTTTACCGCCGCCGGAATAGGGAGCTAATCTTCTAGCTCGACCTCTTCGGTGACGCGCAGAATTTCGTCGATCGTCGTAACGCCGTTGAGCACCTTATCCCAGCCATCTTCGCGCAGGGTCTTCATGCCGTGGGCGAGGGCCTGTTGCTTGATGGCACTCGCCGAGGCGTGGGCAATGATCAGCGGGCGGATTTCATCGTTGACGGGAAGTATCTCGAAGATGCCGGTTCGGCCCTTGTAGCCCGTTCCTCGACATTCATCGCACCCGGTTGCTTCATAGATGGGACCTTCGGTGGCGAGGCGCTCCATCGGAAAGTTGTGTTCGCGCAGGAAGGCGTCGTCGAGCTTTACGGGGTTTCGGCAGGTTTGGCATAGCCCACGCACGAGGCGCTGAGCCACGATGCCTTCCACGGAGGAGGCCACCAGAAACGGCTCGATTCCCATATCCAGTAATCGGGTGATCGTGCTGGCGGAGTCGTTGGTGTGGATGGTACTAAAGACGAGGTGCCCGGTCAGTGCGGCGCGGATCGAAATCTCGGCGGTCTCTTTGTCGCGGATCTCGCCTACCATGATAACGTCCGGATCCTGCCGAAGGAAAGTGCGCAGCGTGTTGGCGAAGGTGAGTCCGATTTCCGGGCGCATCTGCACTTGGTTCACGCCGGCCATTTCGTATTCGATGGGATCCTCGGCCGACATAATGCGCTTGTCCACCGAGTTGATGGTATGAAGCCAGGCATAGAGCGAGGTTGATTTGCCCGAACCAGTCGGGCCGGTAACAAGCAGGATGCCGTGCGGGCGGGTGATCATTTTTCCGAGCAGGGCACTGTCGTGGTCGTTCAGCCCCAGATCTTTCATGGTGATTAAGCTGCCGCCGCGCATGAGCAGGCGGAGACTGACGCTTTCGCCGTAGACCGTGGGCATGGTCGAAACGCGGACATCGATCGCCTCGCCGCGGATGCGCACGCTGATGCGTCCGTCCTGCGGTAGCCGCTTCTCCGCAATATCCATATTGGCCATCACCTTGATGCGGGAAATCACCGAAGACTGGAAGCGCTTGAGCTGGGGCGGCATTGGGGTTTCGTGCAGAACACCGTCCACACGGTAGCGAATGCGCAGGTCCATTTCCATGGGCTCGATGTGGATGTCGGTTGCACGATCCTTGAAGGCCTCACCGATAATCTGGTTCACAAACTTGACGACCGAGGCCTCTTGGTCGAGCTCACTAAGATCTTGGTTGAGGAGGCTTTCCTCGTCCTCGAGGTCGATGCGGTTGTCCTGCATCATGCGGTCGAGGGTCTCCGCACCGATACCATAGAACTTTTTTGCGGTGGTGGAGATATCGTCGTCTGGACTAAGAACCAGTCGGATACGGCAGTCGGCCGCAAGGCGCAGTGCGTCGGCGAGTCCGGGGATAAACGGGTCGCTGGTGGCCACCAGTAGGGCATTATTTTCCGTGGAAAGTGGAATAACGTTGTATTGGAAAATAGCCTTGGTTGGAATTTTCTCGAGGATATCGGCCTCGATTTCAACATCCTTCAGCCGCCGGAACGGGAGGTTCATGGCATCGGCCAGCTTTTCAAGGAAGGCTTCTTCCTTCACCTTTGTATTTTTGAGTACGGTTTCTCGGATGGACTGGCCGCTCTCCCGGGCTTTGCCGAGAAGGCTGGCTGGTTGCGGGTCTTCGAAAAGGCCGGTCTGGACGAGTAGATCGTGGATTCTTGTATGGGTAGTCAACATTGTGGTGAGTCTGCCATTCGCGCTCTGGGAAAAGCAACTGATTATTGCTTTCGAAGTCCCGCACTATTTAACGGCACCGCCCGGTGTTTTATTGTGTTCTTCTCTGAGTGGATGAATCAGGTTTTTCGAATACCTAGCCTGACAAGCCTCTTTTTGGAGCAAAGGGTAGATTTTGACTGGGCCTTTTGAACTAGGCGGAACGCTCTTGAAATCCTCGACCAAAAGGGTTTTCAAAAGGAATCAACATGACGAGCGGAATTAACAGCTTCCATGGGAATCTAATTCGTGAACAAGGTGGGGGAGGGTTTTCTTGACTTTTTCTTCATTTCTATCCATAGACAAGCCTCTCGAATGAGTATTCCAAAGTGCTTTATCCTATATCTTTAAACAGAGTGAACTCCTATGAATATGCCCTGCAAACCACAAATAATATTCTATAAACTACGTCTGGCATACCTGACTGTGCTGGCCTCATTCTTTCTTTTCTCCAGTATCAGCCACGGGGATACGGAACCCATATTCGAATGGAAGCTTGATGAGCAACACATGGACAAGCAACCTGATAATTTTATATTAAAAGCGATTCAGGGTCCGGATGGTATCCTGACAAACCCCGCCTCGTTTGATGCCGACGGTGCGTTTCTTTTTGAAAATAAGCAACACATCGTTTTTCCAGAGAAGGACGCCCGGCGCCTCGCAACGGGTGCATTCAGCATTGAGGCTTTTGTCCGAGTGGATCAAGCCCAGAAATGGGGTGGTATTCTCGGGTTTAGTCAGGATAACGGTAGTTACGAACGAGGCTGGTTGCTCGGCTACAACGGAAATCGCTTCACGTTCAAGATCTCTTCGGGGGGTGCCCTTCAGGCGGCTAGCTCACCCAGTGCTTTTGAGCCGGGGTCGTGGTATCATCTGGTTGCTACGTATGACCAAAAGAA
>JAUXGY010000315.1 GCA_030621805.1 Kiritimatiellales bacterium
CCCAACGGGGCTTTCCGTTAATCGCCATGGGTGCGAACCCATGGATTCGGTGCAATGTAATATATAAACCCCAGCGGGGTTCCCCTACAGTTGTTTCAACAATGCTTCCGCCTTGGCGATGTCTTCGGGGGTGTCCACGCCGATGCCGAAGTCCTGTGTTTTGATGACCTTCATGCGGCAGCCCATGTCGAGCGCGCGGAGTTGTTCTAGCTTTTCGAGATCCTCCAGAGCGCAGACGGGTTCGTGGACAAGCTTAAGGAGATAGTCGCGGCGGTAGGCGTAGATGCCGATGTGCCGCCAATAGGTTCCGGGGGTTGGAATACTTTTGGGTTCGCGGATATACGGAATGGTGGCGCGTGAAAAGTAGAGCGCTTGACCGTGGCGGTTGAAGAGGGCTTTGACGACAGAGGGATCGTTGATTTGTTCTTCATTTTCAATGGGCGTGGCGGCGGTAGCCATATCCCATTTGTCAGAGGCGATCACTTCGGCCAGCTCCTCGATCAGGGCGGGGTCGATGAGGGGTTCGTCGCCCTGCACGTTGATCACGGCATCGGCGTCCAACCCTTCAACGGCTTCGGCAATGCGGTCGGTGCCGGAGGGATGATCGGAACGGGTCATGGCCACTTGAACACCGGGGATTGCCAGAGCATTAACGCAGTTGGCAATGCGGGTGTCGTCGGTCGCAACGATGACGGCATCGAGCCGCTTTACCTGTTTGACGCGCTCGACGACCCACTGGATCATCGGCTTGCCAGAGATCAGGGCAAGGCTCTTTCCCGGGAACCGGGTTGAGCCCCATCGGGAGGGAATGACGCCTATAATTTTATTCATGTGTTAGCCTGTTGTTTTTTGGTTTTGATCCATCCAATCTATGGAGAGTGCCCGGGCGATTCCTTCGCGGAAGGGGGTTTGGAAGAGGGTTGTTTCTTGCTGCAGACGGGAGAGATCAAGTTGGCAGTTGTGCGGGCGGGGCGCACCGATCGGGGCGGCAGGGTCCGGCGAGAGGTGGCTGTGGTCGAGCCCCAGCGCTTCCGCCATGGTGCAGGCCATTTCATATCGGGTTAGGGCTTCGCCTCCACTCATGTGGTAGATCCCCCGGCATTCTGAGTCGGTGAGTAGCTGGTCTGCCCATCCGCGTAGGGTTTGTGCAATATCGTCAACATAGGTGGGGTAGCGAATCGCCCAGTGGTTGATTTTCATTGGAACCTGTCTTTTTAGTTCGTGTAAAAGGAGGGAGATTCCTGATTCGCCGAGCGTCTCCACGGGGCCATAGAGGATGGGAACCCGCAGAATCACGGTACGGGTTGATGTGGCCAGCACAACTTCTTCGCCTGCCCGTTTGCTTTTTCCGTATTCATTGATCGGGCAGCATTGGGCACCCGTAGCATAGGGCGGTTGGGTGCCGTCGAATACATAGTCAGTTGAGATGTAGACCAGTACCGCGCCTATGTTTTCGGCGACCTCAACCAAGCTTTGGGTGGCCGCCACATTGATGGCGTGGGTCTGTTCAATATCTTTTTCACAGAGGTCGGGGCGCCGCTCCGCCGCCGTGTGGATGATAAGTTCCGGTCGGTGTTTTTCCATGGCCTTATGAACGGCTTTGTGATTCGTAAGGTCGAGCTTCAGGTCGCCTGCTTTGGCGCGGCTCCATGCGCAGGTCAGGAGATGGGTGTCGGCAAACGCTCGTACGCAGGCCCGTCCCAGCAGGCCGCTCGCTCCAGTAATACAAATGTTCATGGGGTTATGCCTACTTTTTCTTTTTGATCCAGGCGTCGTCGCCGGGACCCGATACCTTTTGAAGTTTCACGGTAACCTTGCCGACGGCGACTTTGGCCTTGATGCAGGTAACCATGCGGCGATCTTGTTTTGATACCCAAAAGAATATTTTTCCTTTCCGCAGGAAAAGCCCGTCGAACTCGGCGATTGGTTCGACCTCGGTGCTGGGAACCTTCCCATAGTCGGGCAGCTTGATCTTGTTGTCCTTGCCAATTTTTAAGCCCAGCGCATACAGCTTGCCATCCACAAACAGAGTGCGGGTTTGGCTGGCGAGCAGCTTGAGATCCTTTTTGCGGGACGAATAGAGGAAGCTTAAAATCTCCTGCGTGTCGCGATTAATTGGAACCACCCTGATATCCTTGGAGATGCGGTCTTGGAAAACGGCAATCTCTTTATCGTGATGGAATACGGTGAGATGGCTCTTTTTTCGCCCGCCTTCATCGAGCAAAACGTCGAGCCGAATTGGCAGGGCAGTTTTTGGGTCGATGATTACCTCGGTAAGGTTGTTCACCTTGTAGATATGTGCGTAGGCCTTGTAGCTTTTAGTGAGCATTCGGATACGGATGAGGTCGCGCTCGTTTTCGGTAACGGTATCGATGGAGGTTTCCGACCAGGCCAGCGGGAGTCTCATCCATGAAACTTTGTATCGTGCAACCTCTCCGGGAATAAAGCACTTGCTGTAGTCCTCCGCCGCCACGGTTAGGACGGTGGCACCTGCTAGAAGGATGGCGCAGAGGTGTTTCATTTTTACATGCGCTTAAATTGTCGGCACAGCACACCCGCCGTAGCGAAAAGCTCGCGCGACTGTTCGGTAAAGTGATATTCGGTTTCGTAGACCACCTCTTTAATGCCCGCGTTGATAATCATTTTTGTACACATTAGGCAAGGGCTCAGCGTGCAGTAGAGCATGCTGTCCTTTACGGCAATGCCGTGGTAGGCCGCCTGCACGATGGCGTTCTCTTCAGCATGTGCGCAGATGCATTCGCCAAGGCTTTCGCCCGACGGCGCATCGCTCGCACAACGAGGACAACCACCCTCGAAACAGTTGGCGATCCCGCGCGGCGTTCCGTTGTAGCCCGTCGAGATAATCCGCCGGTCGCTCACAATCACTGCGGCTACCTTGCGGCGGATGCAGTTGCCCCGATTGGAAACCACATGCGCAATATCCATAAAATATTCGTCCCAATCCGGACGCTTGAAAGTCTCTTTAGTCATGTATGCGACCATACGTTTTGCTCTCCTGCAAAACAATCCAGAATTGCGGGGGTCATG
>JAUXGY010000078.1 GCA_030621805.1 Kiritimatiellales bacterium
ACCGTGGGGACAGCAGTTACCGCAGTTTATCGCCGATCCTGTGCCCGTTTTTAACCTCTTGGAAAAGTTAAAAGACGACCCGAGCGAGTATGTCCGCCGCTCCATCGCCAATAATCTCAACGACCTTTCAAAAGACCACCCAGACGCGGTGATCGCCTGCTGCCGGCGGTGGAAGGAAAACGCGCCCCCGAACCGGAAATGGATAATTCGCCATGCCACGCGAACCCTCGTGAAATCCGGACATCCTGATGTATTCAGTTTGCTGGGATACACTGAAAGACCGAAACTAAAATTTCGATCGCTGGAAATTTCCCCAAAGAAAATCCGCATCGGCGAATCGATTGAGTTTAAATTCAACCTTCAATCCACGCACTCAAAACCCCAAACCGTCGTCATCGACTATGCCGTGCACCATATGAAAGCCAACGGCTCCACCAGCCTCAAAGTATTTAAATTCCGAATCCTAAAACTCGCCCCCGGCGAAACCATCGAACTGACCAAACGCCACGCAATCAAACCCATCACAACGCGGAAATACTATCCCGGAGTCCATGCCCTCGAAATCCTGATTAACGGAAAAACATTCGGGAAGGCCGCCTTTACACTCAGCGTTCAATAAGGGAGAAAAAGCCCGCGCTGATCGGCGGGGCTTCTACCCTCTTCTATTCTACAGCAAGGGCCTCGTTAATAATCTTAATGAGGTCTCGCTCTACAGATTCAGCGACGGGTTCAAGGCCCTCAGCCCCGAACATACCGAGAACTTTAGACGGCAACAACGTGGCGACGATGGTTTTGCCATTTTCTTCATAAATGGAGATTCGACAAGGCAATGCCGTAGAGATCGCCATCTTGGCATCCAGCACCTCTTTCGCACGGTGCGGGTTGCAGACGTCGAGCACCTTGCACGCCGGAGCAAAGTCCAGATCGTTGGACTGGAGCTTTGCTCGCAGATCCGTCACATGCAGGACACTGAACTGATGGTTCTTCGCCGCCGCTTTCAGGCGCTCCTCCACCGCATCGACAGAGAGGGTGGTTTCCTTTACATACAATAGTTCCATTTTACTGCCTCCTTTATTTTCAACTTGAGTATCAGCGCCAACTATTCCGGCACAAACCACGCCAACGACCATCCAGCAAATCCATTTCATAAGCCAAGCTCCTTATTTTGATCAGGAAGCATAGGAGCTTCCTGATCAAAATACAAGCAAGCCACCCTACCCCTTGCGCCGCCGTTCAACCCACTCATAGATAGAGGGGAGCACGAAGAGCGTGAGGAAGGTGGAGGTCGTTAGACCGAAGATCACGACGGCCGCTAGCGGTCGCTGGACCTCCGCTCCGGCTCCGCGCGAGAGGAGTAGCGGCATGAGTCCCAACAACGTCGTGAGCGTGGTCATGATGACGGGGCGGAAACGAATTAGGCTTCCGTTGACAACGGCATCGTGCACGCTCTGCCCTTCCTTGCGCAGGTCATTGAAGTCGGTCAGCAACACCATAGCGTCCTGCATGGCAATGCCAAATAGCGCAATGAAGCCGATGGAGGCCGGGACGGAGAGGTATTGCCCAGTCACCCAAAGGCCAATCACTCCGCCGATCAGAGCGAGAGGCACATTGAGAATAATCATGGCCGCATGCCGCAACGAGTGGAAGGCAATCCACAGCAACACAAAGATGGCAACAATGACGATCGGAACAATGACCGTCAGCTTTTTCATGGCAGTACGCTGCTGCTCAAACTGGCCGCCGTATTCGATGAACACGCCTTTGGGCAGATCCACTTTTTCGGCAACGGCGGATTGGATATCGTTCAGCACCGCGCTCAACGCGCGATCCTTGATATTGCCTTGCACGATCCAGCGGCGCTGGTTGTTCTCGCGGTTGATTTGCAAGGGGCCTTCAACCATGTTGATATGGGCCAACGTGTCGAGTCGCAGTAATGCGCCGTCGGCTGAGCGGATGAAAAGCTGGCCAAGATCTTCGGGTGTGGCCCGAAATTCGGGCGCGTAGCGTACATGGATGCCATAGCGGCGGGTGTCGCGGTAGAGCGTGTCGACCACGCGACCCCCAACCGCGGTTTCAACCATGTCCAGCACGGTATCGCCAGGCACACCATAGCGCGCCAATGCTTCGTGGTTCAGCTCCACCTGCACCTGTGGCTGGCCAAAACTCTGTTCGACCGTGAGGTCGACCAAACCTTCGATGTCTGCAAGGGCGACGCGCGTTGCTTCGGCCGTCTCTCGGATTTCATCGAGGTGTTCGCCATAGATCTTGATGGCAAGCTGGGCGCGAACTCCGGAAAGCAGTTCGTCGAACTGGTGCTGAATGGGCTGGCCGATACTCACCTGAATTCCGGGGAAGCCTTCGAGCCTCTTGCGAATTTCGGTGACCATCCGATCTTTATCGCCTTGTGCGGGCGCGAACTGAATCTCGCCATAGTTGATCGGATGCGGATGGCTTCCCGCCTCGGGACGACCGACGCGTGTGACGACCTCGCCGATGCCTTCGACCTCCAGAATCTCGCGTACCGCCTTTTCGGTGGTTGCAACCGCTTCCTCCAGCGAGATGGATGGCGCCATGTTGAGCCCAACGGTCACGACCCCCTCTTCCAACACCGGAATAAACTCGGTGCCAATTTTCCGAAGGTTGGAAACCGCAAGGATCGATAGCACAGCAACGGCAATGAAGATCACGGCCTTGCCCTTGAGCGCCGCCCTGAGCAATTTTTCGTAGGCTCCTTTAATGGCTCGGAAGAAGGCCGATTCCTTGTAGGGCTTCTCGGGGATCAGGAAGCTTGCCAGCACCGGCGCAATGACCAACGCAAAGGCAATCGAGCCGCCGAGTGCCAGCATCACCGTATAGGCCAGCGGCTTGAACATTTTTCCTTCCACCGCTTCGAGCGAAAGGATCGGAAGGAACACCACAATCACAATCATGATGGCGAATGCGATGGGACGCCCCACTTCCTTCGTGGCTTCCTTAATCAATTCCAGCCTATCTTCACCACGAAGACTCAAAGGACTCGAAGAGTCACTAAGCTCTTCATGGATAGGTTTCTTTTCTGAACTTAGTGTCCTTCGAGCCTTCGTGTTTAAATTTTTCAGGCCAAGGAATCGGTGGATGTTTTCCGTCACGACGATGGAGCCGTCGACGAGCATGCCGAGCGCAATCGCAATGCCGCCGAGCGACATCAAGTTGGCAGAAATACCAAAGCGGCTCATGCCAATGAAGGCCACCAACGCGCAGAACGGCATGGCCATGGCCACAATGATGGCCGCGCGGAAACAACCCAGGAAAGCGACCAGCACCAACAGGACCAACACCATGCCTTGCAGCAGGGCGACGTTGACCGTGTGGGTGGAGTTGGCCACGAGGTCGGCCTGCTCGTAGTAGGGTACCAGCTTGACGCCTTCGGGCAAGCCGGCCTGAACCTGGGCGACTTTTTCATAGAGCGCTGCAATCACTTCCGACGAGTTGGCACCGAACAATTTCATGACAATTCCCGAAACCACCTCTTCGTCTGCGCCGAGCGTCACAACACCGCGCCGCAACGCCCGGCCGTGTTCAACTTCCGCAACGTCGCCGATGGAGATCGGTGTGCCCTCGAACGTTTTCAGGGTGATGCCGCGTATATCTTCCAGCGTCCGCAGGAACCCGACCCCTCGCACCAGATGCTCTTCGGAATTTAGCGTGAGGTATTGCCCGCCCACGTTGCGGTTGTTGGACTGAACCGCCGTAACGACATCCTCGATGGCAAGGTCGTATTGATGCAACAGATAGGGATCGAGTTCAATCTGGTATTGCAGCACGTGTCCGCCGGAACTAAGAATATCGGTCACGCCCGGCACGGTCTGTAGCTGCCGCTTCACCACCCAATCGTTCAGGTCGCGCAGGTAGGTCAGCTTATCCAGCCCGCCGGTATCAGCACCGTCTTCCATCTCCAAATAGTAGAGAAAGATCTGCCCCAGCCCGGTCGAAATTGGCCCGAGCGTCGGCGGTTCGTGCATCTCCGGCAGTTCGGCCGAAGCCGCCGCGAGGCGCTCCGCCACCAGCTGACGGGCAAAGTAAATGTCCGTGTCGTCCGTGAAGTAGACATAGATCACCGCCATGCCGAACGCCGAGGTCGACTTAATCAGCGTAACATTCGGCAACCCGTTCATCGCAGTTTCGATCGGATAGGTGATCAACTGCTCCACCTCTTCTGGTGCCATGCCGTCCGGCTCCGCAAAGATTGGAACCATGATCGGTGAAATATCCGGGAACGCCTCTACATCCAGCTTGCGATACTCCAGCACCCCAAGCCCCACCACACCGAGCAACGCCAAAAGCACCAGTCCTCGGTTTTTCAGTACACCACTAATTAGTTTTTCAATCATGACTTAACTCCAAATCAATTTTTGATTTCCGATTTTTGAATTTTAATTTATCGAACTCAAACGGCGTTGGCCTTTAAACAGAAGCCGTCGCTCCGCACGAGCGGAGTCCGACCCTTCGGACAGACCTACAAATCGACAATCGAAATTCAGCAATCAAAAATACTCCTTAGTGCCCGTGTCCGGCGTGGGGATCCATGCCACTGGTGACCATCTGCGCCTTCAGGGCAAATGCACCGGCGGCAACATACGAATCCCCCGGTTTGAGACCGCTTTTGATTTCGACGGAATGATCGTCGGCCAGCCCCAGCTCAACGACCACGGGAAGAAATCCGGGGTCGGCGGGGGCGAAAACTACCGATTCCCCTTCCATGTTCTGAACGGCTTCGCGCTCCACACGAACCGCCACATGGGCGGTTTCAATGTTGATGCGAGCGCGGACAAATGCGCCCGGCGTAAAGTCCTCCTTAACCCCTTCGAGTACGCAGCGTGCGGTGAAGGTACGGGTTTCGGGCGAGACAATCGGGCTGATGTATTTCACCTTGCCCCGGGCGGTATGGCCGTCGTGCGCAACAAACCTGACGGCCATGCCCTTGCGGACGAGGTGCTGATATTTCGGGAAGATGCTGATGTCCGCCCAAACCGAGGAAAGGTTGGCCACTTCGAACAGCACCTTCTCTTCGCCTGCGGTTTCGCCGACGGATAGATCCTTTGAAATAATGATTCCATCAAGCGGAGCGGCGACGGGGTAGACCGCCATCGTTTCACGGTTTTCAAGCGACGCCAGGATATCGCCCTTCTTAACGGTGTCGCCGATCTCGGCAAAAACCTGACGGACGATGCTGGCATAGCGGGGGGAAACGTTTGCGGTACGGTCGCGGTTCAGCTTAATCTCGGCTGGAAATACCGCGGCCCTTGCGATGGTTCCGCTCTCAGCTTCGTGAATCTGCAGACCAATCTTTTCGACCATCTCCGCAGAAATCGCCACCCCTTCGACTTCGCCTTCAGCATGATCGTGCCCGGCATGGGGATCGACCGCCGCTTCCTCTGCTGCATGATCATGACCAGCATGGGGATCTTCTTTCTCGCCTTCCTCTGCTGCATGGTCGTGCCCGGCATGGGGGTCGTCCTCGGCACCTTCTGCCGCATGGTCATGCCCTGCTTCCTCAGCATCGTGGTCGTGATCGCCCTGCTTCTCATTTAGTTCCTGCAGGGCGGGAAGTACGTAGGGTAAGGTTTCCCCGGCGGCCTTCGCCAGACACGCCGGGCAATCACATCCGGCCTCCGCACTCTCGTTCGTCTGACCGAATACGTGGATAGCGATCAACAGACCGCTTAATATTATTAGTCGTTTTTTCATGGTTAAATTCCTTCTGCTTTAAGTTTTAAAATTTCAATTCGTGCCAAATGCGCTTCTTTCAGAGCCTCGATATAACCGATGCGGAGATCGGCCAAATGCTGCTGCGCGGCAATCAACTCCAACCAGGAAAACCGCCCGACTTCATACCCCGCCCGGCTGAGCTCATAGGCCTGCTCCGCTTTCGGAATCAGGTTTTTCTTTCCCATTTCCGCCTGCGCTCGGGCACCCATATACAGCGCCGCCGCCCCCGCCAGTTCCGCTTGCAGCTGGCGGTGCGTTTCATCGCGCTCGGCCCGCACGGCATCCGCACGCAACAGACCCGCCGCTTGCTCGGCCCGGCCGCGCTTGCTGAAGCTGATCGGCATCGATGCGGCGAAGACGAAGGTGTTGATATCGCCCGCCGCCTCGTATTTATAGCCGGCCCCCAGCAAAAGGTCGGAGACATCCTGCGCGTGGGCCTGCTGCGCTTGGGCCCGGGCTTTTTCGGCCTCGGCATTCAGGCGCTGGAGCGTTGGGTGGGAATCATCCAGCACAAGGGATTCGAAGGTCTCGAGATCGTAGTAGGGCGCGGTCAGCTTCGGCAATTTCTTCGCGGGGATCCCGATCAATGAGGCCAGTTTTTCCTGTGCGGCCACCAGCTCGCCAAGGCAACAGGTCTGGGAAAACAGAATCTTTTCCAGCTCCAGCTCGGCCTGTACCACTTCGAGTTCCGATCCGCCTCCCGCCGCATGGCGCCGTTTCGCCACCTCGACAAATGCGCGGCCCAGTTCCTCCTGCTCGGTTTGAACCTGTCCGTTCTCCTGCAGATAAACGACTTCAACAAAGGCCTCCCGAACCGCCTCGGCCAACCCCAGCATTTTTTCCGCTAGAGCATAACCCGCCACATCGACGGATCTCAGTGCCGTATTGCGTTCTTTCTTCCGCTTTCCGCCCCGCTGAAACTTTTGCTTCAGACCCACGGTATATTCCCCTTCGCTGAAGAGGTCATTGTCTCCGCCGACGCCCTCGGCCTCGAAGATAAGCGTTGGATTGATCCACACGCCTGCGGCGGCAACCCCTTTTTCAGCGGACTGCTCATACAGCTGGGCCGCACGTAGTTCGGGCGAGTTGTTTCGAGCAAGCTCCAGCGCCTGCTCCAAGGTAAGGGGTTCGGATTCCGCGAATCCGGTGATGGCAACTGCGAGGCCGCACAATAAAACTATACTTTTGTTCATAGGTACTCCTGATTAAAATGGCTTCGTTCGTTTCGGGAAACGCGAAGCAATCAAATCAGGAGCTGGACGGTCTGGAGGGCGGCAAGGATGCCGACGCCCGGAGGGTGGGGTCTCCGCAAAACGGGGATTATTTTTGGCAAGCAAAAGAGGAGGTCCGGAATGGAAGGGCGTTCAGTTGCGGTAACGGTGGGAGTTCGATCGGTTTGGATTTCAAGCTTGTCCGCGCCGGGCAGGTGTCCGCACGAATGGCAGGAGCACGGTTCGACCGCAACTCCACACAACGCCACACCATCATGATGATGGTCATGGTGGTGGTGCATCGAGGCATGGCCGCACGGCACCATCGTCGCCAACAGCGCAACCACCACTAAAATGTGCTTCAATCGATTCATTATTTATTTTTTGGGATACGAAGATCCTTACAAATTTTATTCGCCAAGAGGTCTTTCACCTCTGGATGTCGAGGAACAGCCGACCTTGTATTCAGCTCCGTATTTCCCCACCAAGAATGCCGTCCACCTTCTCGAATCAGCTGGCAACCATTTTTCCGAAGGTGTTTCAGCAGTTTCGCGCGTTTCATACCACCAACGCTTCTTCAGTAAAATTCGCCACCGCAGCATCGCGGGCATCCTGACGATTAAACTCCAGAGCTTCGCGAAGTGTAACCTTTAGAGTCTCCAGTAGTTCGGGCTGGGTTTTCTCCTGACAATTTACGCCAGGAACCTCCTCGACCCATCCGACCCAATAGTCGCCTTCCTGTTTTGT
>JAUXGY010000220.1 GCA_030621805.1 Kiritimatiellales bacterium
GCCAACAACGATGAAGACTGCTTTCGCGCCTACTCCATGGCCAACTTCCCGCTCGAAGACGATATCATCATGCTCAACATTCGCATCGCCTCTCCCCCGCCGGGAACCGATTACCCACCGGGAGTATGTTCCAGCTACACCTTTGACCTCAAGCCGGGCGACAAGATCGTTATTTCCGGCCCCTACGGTGAATTTTTCGCGCAGGAAACCGAGCGCGAAATGTGCTTCATCGGCGGCGGCGCCGGCATGGCACCGATGCGCTCACACATCTACGATCAGCTCAAGCGCATCAACACCAACCGCAAGATCACCTTCTGGTATGGCGGACGCTCCGTTACAGAGCTCTTCTATATGGATGAATTCAAGGCGCTCGAAAAAGAGTTTCCGAACTTTACCCTCAACGTCGC
Organism: Kiritimatiellales bacterium; assembly: GCA_030621805.1. Classification (GTDB taxonomy): domain Bacteria; phylum Verrucomicrobiota; class Kiritimatiellia; order Kiritimatiellales; family Pontiellaceae; genus Pontiella. Next base: position 408 of record JAUXGY010000220.1, read on the forward strand.
TCTAAGCGATCCGTTACCGGAAGACAACTGGACCGGATCCACCGGATTCATCCATAACGTCGTGCTTAATGAATATCTCGACAAACACCCCGACCCCACCGAAATCGAGTTCTACCTCTGCGGCCCGCCTATCATGCTTAAATGCGTGAACGATATGGTCGACAGTCTCGGTGTCGAACCCGAAATGGTCATGGCCGACGACTTTGGAATCTAAATGAAATTGCTTCATTGAGAGCACCGAACAGCTGTAAGTAACCGAGAATCGAATACTCTTGAATACGCCGGGGGAGGCATGCGATCGGACGGGGTGGCGGTGGCGTATGCATGCCGTTGTATTGACGGGAAACGCCTCAAACCTGTCCCTCCACATTCGGGAGCTCGATCCGGAACTGAAACATAGACTAACCCACGATGTGACGTGATAATCGGACAGACCCCATGCTGACCAAACAAAACATCCGCCGAGAAATGGCCGTCAAACGCAAGGCGTTGGAAGCCCAATGGTTGGAAGCCGCCAGTGTGAAGGTGGCGAAAAACCTGCAATCACTCGACGCCTTCCGAGCCGCGCAGACCGTCGCTCTATATATGGGGATGGATGGTGAGGTAGATCTCAATGGCCTGTTTCCAATATGTAGGAAGCTTGGCAAGTGCACCTGCATCCCCGTTTTTAATGCGAAAACCAAACTCTACGAAATGGCCGAAATTACGGAGAACTCCCCATGCCATACCGGACACTACGGCATCCGCGAACCTATCTCCCCCTCCCTTGTTGCCATGAATGATATCGACCTGATTGCCGTGCCCGGCATTGCATTCGATCCAAATGGAACCCGGTTGGGTCGCGGCGGAGGCTACTATGACCGCCTGCTGGAGGGATTCCGAGGTTATGCGGCTGGCGTCGCCTTTGATTTCCAGATCCTGCCGCAGATCCCTGCCGATGCACACGACCAGCCTGTTGAGTGCATTGCTACCGAAACGAGAATCCTGAATATTTGAACGAACGTTAGACAATTCCTGCTGTCGCAGTGTAGTATCGTTCAAAAATAAAGGGATCGCTATCCGCCCAGATGTTGCAACACCATTGCTTCGGGCTTTCCATGGGGCGCGATCCAACTTGAAAAGAAGGTTTACCATGGAAGAAATGTTTGCCGGATATAATTTGGTTCTCGGTATTGGCTTTGTTGTGCTTGGATTCTTTTTTCACGCATATATCACTAAAACCAACGCCATAGCGGCTAGCAAGCAAGGCAAGTCTATTCTGGAGAAGGCCCATAAAGAGGCCGATATCATGCGTCGCGAAGCCAAGGTGCAGGCCAAGGATGCCGTGCTCCGTGCCCGCGAAAACTCCGAAAAGGAAATCTCCTCGCAACGCAAGGATATCCTAGATCTTGAAAAGCGCGTCGTCGTCCGCGAAAAAACCCTTTCAAGCAAACTCGATATGCTCAGCACCAAGGAACTGCAGCTCACGGGACGCCTCACCGAAGTTCACGACCAAAAAGACGCGCTCAAGGAACAGGAGAGGGATCTCGAAAAACTAATTCAGGAAGAAACCCATCGCATTGAAGAAGCCGCCAGCCTCTCCAAAGATGAAGCGCGTAAAACCATTATGGGCCGTATGAAGGATGAACTACAGGCGGAGTCCGGCGGGCTCATCCGCCATATTCAGAAAGATACCAAGGCCGATGCCGAGAAAAAAGCCCGCGAAATCATTGCCATCGCCATCCAGCGTTATGCGGCGGATACGGTCAGCGACATCACAACCAGCAATGTCCCTCTTGCAAGTGACGACATTAAGGGCCGGATCATCGGAAAAGAAGGCCGTAACATTAAATCGTTCGAGGCCGTCACCGGCGTCAATGTCCTAATCGATGAAACGCCGGAACTGGTTGTGCTTTCCAGCTTCGACCCCATCCGCCGCGAAGTGGCTCGTGTTGCACTCACGGAACTGATCGAAGATGGCCGCATCCATCCGGTCCGCATCGAAGAAACGGTTGAAAAAGTTCGTGCAGAACTCAACGATACCATCCGCCATGCAGGGGAAGAGGCCCTCTTCGGACTCGGCATCACCGGCGTAGCACCCGAACTCGTGCAAGTTCTCGGAAAACTCAAGTTCCGCACGAGCTACAGACAAAACGTACTCGACCACTCCATTGAGGCCGCGCACCTCATCGCGATCATGGCGGCGGAACTAGGCCTTGATACGAAAATCGCCAAACGATGCGGTATCTTCCACGATATTGGAAAAGCCCTCGGTCACGAGATCGAAGGCGGGCATGCCAGCATTGGCGAAAACCTGCTACGCAAATATGGCGAAGATCCTTTGGTCTACAAAGCGATTGGCGCTCAGCACGAGGACATGGATCGATCCAATGTCTACGCCGTACTCTGCGATGCCGCCGATGCCATGACCGCCGCACGACCGGGTGCACGCATGGAAACTACCGACCTCTATATTGAACGCCTCGCAAAAATTGAAAAGATCTGCAATCAATACGCTGGCGTCAAGAGCAGCTACGCCGTTCAGGCCGGGCGCGAAGTGCGCGTTATGGTCGAACCCGAAACCTTCACCGACCATGCCACCCAATTGCTGGCTCGCAATATTGCCAAGCAGATCGGAAAGGAAGTCAAGGTTCCCGGCGTCGTCCGCGTTACCGTTATCCGCGAAATGCGTTGTGTTGAATACGCAAAATAGGAAATAGGAAATATGGGCAGGATCGTCGAACTAAAGCATCCGCTGGTGCGCCATCACCTCGCCGCCTTGCGCGATGCATCCACCCCACCGCACCTATTCCGCGACCAGATCCGCCGCCTCTCCCTGCTCCTCGCCTACGAAGCCACTGCCCAACTAGCGCTCAAACCCATCTCCATCGAAACCCCGCTCGCAACCACCGAGTGCATGGAACTGGCTTGCCGCATCGGACTCGTTCCCATTTTGCGTGCCGGACTCGGCATGTCCGACGCCATCCTCGACCTGATCCCCCAGGCCGAAGTGTGGCACCTCGGCTTCTACCGCGACGAGTCGACGCTACAGCCCGTGGAATACTATCAGAAATTTTCCACCTCGCCTCCCGATGTTGCCCTTGTGGTCGATCCCATGCTCGCCACCGGCGGCTCCGCGATCGAAGGTATAAACAAAGTTAAGAAATGGGGGGTGAAAAATATTTCACTCCTTTGCATCATCGCTGCCCCCGAAGGGATAGAAAAAGTTTCCACGGCCCATCCCGACGTCGATCTCTTGGTCTGTGCCATTGACGACCACCTCAACAACCACGCATACATCGTTCCCGGACTTGGCGATGCCGGCGACCGCATTTTCAATACCCTTTAGAAACCCAACCCCAACCCAAGGAGTAGTACCATGAATAAACCAACCAAATACCTGACTATTCTAGTCTTGTTTGCTATTGCATCCACTACAACCGTGCGGGCGCACTGCCAGATCCCCTGCGGAATCTATAACGACGAAGCGCGCTTTGTTCTGATGAAGGAACACGTGGCCACCATTGAAAAATCGATGAAGCAGGTCAAGGCGGACCAGAACCAAAACCAAACGGTGCGCTGGGTAGTAAACAAAGAAAAACATGCCGACGCGTTAAGCGAGATTGTGACCGCCTACTTCATGGCGCAGCGCATCAAGCCCAGCAAGGAAAACTACGAAAAGGAACTCAAGGCTCTGCACGGCATCCTGATCTATTCCATGAAAGCCAAGCAGACTACCGACCTCACCAACGTGGAAAAGCTCAAAGAACTCATCCATGACTTCGAGCATAGCTACA
>JAUXGY010000361.1 GCA_030621805.1 Kiritimatiellales bacterium
AGTCGCCGTTCTCGACCGCCTTGAGGCAATACAGGGTATTCCTAAGTCGAGGGACGGTTAGGAAATGCAGCAACAGTGCACATACGCCAGTGATCAGAAGGATGCAGAATATGAAGCCCAGCGAAAACCCACCTGCAACGCGCAGCTTTTTCAGGTGGGCGTTACTTGCGCTGATTTTCATATGTAGTTCGGCGGCCTTTCCCCCTTCAAGATGCAACGGGGTTGAGATAAAGACATGTCCCGTTCCGTTGTTCCGGCGATGGACGATCACACTTCCGCATTCGGTGGTGACGGCCCCCGGCAGATGGGCATAGGCATGGAACTCATCCGTTTTCGTTCCTTCCAGAGCGGGGTCGGAGCAGAAGAGGATCAGGTTATCGGGTTGGTCGATTACGGACAACAGCACCTCTTCGCCGATCAATCGAGAAAGCGCCGCAGCGTCTTGGGCGAGGGAAAGCGGAACCACCCCATCATTCATTAAGTGCCCCGGAATCTGGGCCTGGGTATAGAGGCTCTGGTCAATCTCTTCTGCAAAACTGCGGATGTAGTAGATACCGAGGCTGGAGAGCAGTACCGAGGCAATAAAGAAAATGGCCAGGCTAAGTTTAAATGCGAGTGACTGGAAAAACCGATTCATGTTGGAGCGGAGAGTATGCGTTTATTTGAAAAAATACAATGGGCAAAAGAACCTATAGAAACCCTTGTCCGCGCGGGGTGGGGGTGAGGCCGAAGAGGCTCGCGAGCGACTGAGCAATATCGTAGAAGCCGTGCCGGATACCGAGGCTTTTGCCAGGGGCACCCTTTTTGTAGACGAGTAGCGGCACATATTCGCGGGTATGGTCGGTCCCCTTGAAGGTCGGGTCGTTGCCATGGTCGGCGGTCAGGATCAACACATCGTCCGGCCCGAGCGATGGAAGGAACCGCGCCAGCCAGCCGTCGGTCTGCCGCAGGGCAGCGGCATAGCCTTGCGGATCACGCGGGTGGCCGTAGAGCATGTCGAAGTCGATAAAGTTCGCAAAGATGAAGCCGTCGCCTTTTTTCTTCATAAACCCCTCGACGACCTTTTGGGAGGCTTCCGTATTGGGCGAATGGATGCTTTCGGTGATACCGCGGTGCACGACGATGTCTTCGATTTTTCCGACGGCGTAGACCGGCACTCCGGCATTGAACAGCCGCTCATTGATCAACAGCTCATCGGGGGTGAAGGCATAGTCGCGCCGATCCTCCGTCCGCTCGAACGCACCGGGTTTTCCTTTAAATGGGCGGGCGATCACGCGGCCCACCTTGAGGGGGTCGCACAAGCGGCGGGCAATCTCGCAGCCGCGATAGAGCTCCTCGAGGGGAATGGTCTCGTTGTGCGCAGCGAGCTGCAAGACGGAGTCGGCACTGGTGTAGGCAATCCACGCACCGGTTTTCAGTTGTTCCTCACCCAACTCCTCAATAATGGCCAGACCGCTGGCGGCTTTGTTGCCGATGACGGAACGGCCGGTTTCCTGCTCAAAGGTTTTGATGAGCTCGCTGGGGAAGGAGGGGAATTCCTTCGGGAAATCGTGGAAGCCGGGAATGATTTCCAGGCCCGCCATTTCCCAGTGGCCGGTGACGGTATCCTTTCCTTGGGATGCCTCCTCCATCGCGCCATACGATGCGAGCGGCTTTTCGACGGCGGGGCAGCCTTTGATCGGGAGGCCATTTGGCAGTAGCGGTGGAATGTTCCCAAGGCCGAGCTTTTGCAGCGTCGGCAGTTTCAGCCCGCCGACCGCATTTGAAATGTTAGGGAGCGTCGCACTGCCCGCATCGCCATAGTCCGCCGCATCCGGCGCTTCGCCGATCCCCACCGAATCCAGAACAATTAAAACCATCTTCATAAAACCCAACCTCTCATAGCAGGCTGGGGGATTGCGGGGGCGATGACAAAAGAATTATCCTATAAAGCGTCTTTGTCTTGCGGGCTGTAGTGGACTTCGAGCAGGTCGAGCCGTTTTAGGTCGTAGTCCGCACGCCGCTTGTAGTCCTCCCAGTTCTTGAGCTCTTTTGGTGTCCAGGCCACTTCGGCCAGAGCTCTCAGGCGCGGGAAGATTTGCTTGTCCACTCGGGCTTCAGTCCGATCGAGGTGGCTCCAGAAATTGGCCTGGGTGCCGAGGATGTATTGGCTTTGTTCGGGGGTCAGGCCTTCGGGAATGGGCTCGAAGGAATAGACGTGCCTGCTGTTGAAACGCTGGGGCGAGTAGTCGAAATAGCAGTGCGAGGTGGGCGTCATAACGGCAGGGTGCTTCATCTGTGCTGCTTTTTTGCCGCCGCTGATCCCTCGCCAAGACATGACGGCCGCATTTGGAGCCAGGCCCCCTTCAAGAATTTCATCCCAGCCGATGAGTTTGCGTCCTTTGGAGTTGATATATTTTTCCATGCGCGTGATGAACCAGCTCTGCAGTTCATGTTCATCGGCCAGGATTTCGTCTTTGATGCGTTGCTGGCATTTGGGGCAGTTTTTCCAGCTATGTTTGGGGGCTTCGTCGCCGCCGATGTGGATGTATTCAGAGGGGAAGAGGTCGACGACTTCGTCGATGATGTCTTCGAGCAGCTCGAAAGTTTTGTCGTTGCC
>JAUXGY010000094.1 GCA_030621805.1 Kiritimatiellales bacterium
ATACAAAAGAAAAGAAAAACCCCGCTATCATTGACGATAACAGGGTTTAAAGGTGGCTCCTGCGGTAGGACTCGAACCTACAACCAAGTGATTAACAGTCACCTACTCTACCATTGAGCTACGCAGGAATTCTCAAAAGAAGTTGGAAAGGTACATGAATATTCCGGGAAGTCAATATCCTGAATCTAACTTTTTGCGGCCCAAAACCAACTCCGTCCCTATCCGATTTTCTGCCGCCCCGAAATGGCATGCGCGAGCGTGGCGGCATCGGAATATTCAATGGCACTTCCCGCCGGAAGACCAAATGCAATACGGCTGACATCAACCTCTCGGGTCGCCAGAATCTCGCTCAGATAGCTCGACGTGGCATCGCTCTCAACGTCGGTTCCCAACGCAATCAGAACCTCAGTAATGCCTTCATCCGAAATACGTTGAAGGAGCGTATCAACCCGCAGATCGGCCGCGCCGGTTCCATGCATGGGCGAGAGCTTTCCCATGAGGGCGTGGTAACGCCCTTGGTAGCCTCCCGAAGCCTCAATCTTCATAATGTCGCCAGGCGATTCCACCACACAAAGGATATGAGCATCCCGACGAGGACGAATACATAGGGCGCAGGGATTGGCCGAGGCAAGTGTTACATTGCCGCACCGCTCGCAACAGGCCATACCGTCATCGGCCTCCAACAGGGCATTCGCCAGAACACGCATCAGACCCTTCTGGTCCTGAACCAAGGTCAGCGCCATGCGCTCGGCCGTGCGCCGCCCTATGCCGGGCAGGCGGCTCAATGCCGCCACTAAGTTATCGAGGGGAATAAGGTGATTCATTTAAGAATCCTAAAAGGGCATATCCATTCCGCCGGTCAGCTGGCCCATCTCCTTACCCATGGTTTCCTGAGCGGAGTTGAGCACGCCATCGACGGCAGCAAGAACAAGATCTTCGAGCATCTCAACATCAGAGGGATCAACGGCATCCGGATTGATTTTAATACTCTTGATTTTCATATCGCAGGTTGCGACGGCCGTGACCATTCCACCGCCGGCGGAAAACTGCACTTCTATTTTAGCCAGTTCCTTCTGTTTTTTCTTCATATTTTTCTGAAGATCGGCAGCCTGTTTCATCATTTTCATCATGTTCATATCGGTGGTTCCTAGTTCTTAGTGCTTAGTTTTCAATTTCAGGTTTCGTTCTCTATTCCCGAATATCAGTAATCTGGCCATTAAAGGTTTCGACCACAGTTTTCACAACGGGATTCGCATACCATTTCTGAAGCTCATCCGGCTTCTGCGCAGGATCGGCCGTTGCGGTGGGAACAACGTGGTCGGCCGGAAGCGGCTTGCGGGAGCCGGGCTTGAACGGTTCGAACACTACACCGAGCATTCTTCCGATATGCTTTTCCACCACACGCGTCAAGGCAAGCTTGGTTCGTGCATTGTCGAAGCGCTCCTTCTCGCTTGCAAACTCGGGATCGAACCCTACCACCAAATGAATGGCGTCGGTGCGGAGCGGAGCCGTATCGAGAAAGTACCGGCGGGAAAGCGGCTCGGCTTTGGAGACTTGTTCAATCACATCCTTCCAGCAGCTCGTCAAACGTTTTACTTCGTCAACGTTCGGCTTTTTTTTTTGCGGATCGACCGTGTAGCTTTGCGCCGGGGTTTCGGAAATTACACCGGGGGTGATTCCGGATTTAAAGTTTTTTTTTAGCTCGGCCACTTGCTTAAGCAGTTCGTTTAGAGTGACGGTTGTGGCGGCACGCGAGCAGCGAATAAGACCCGTTTCAAGAAGTGTTTTCTTGGAAAGTGCATAGCGCATGCGACCATCGGTTTCGACCAGTGCATCTATGATGCGTAGCACGCGTCCAGCTTCAGTTTCCAGCGCAAGGTTGGTATAGAACTTCATCTGTGCTTCCGGCAGTTCCAGCGCGGATGAACCCTTTCCTGCATAAAGCACGACAAGCAGATTGCGGAAGTGCTCCATCAATTCCATCACCACTCGCTGGAGATCCTTCCCTGCACGATCCATCTCAGCGACAATGCCAATGATACCCGGCACATCTGACTTCAGAATTGTGCCCGTTAGATTTTCAAGCACATGACGGGACACCAGTCCGAACACGGCGAGAACGTCATCCTCTTCGATCTCTTTACCTCGGAAAGAAATAATCTGGTCGAGGGCAGACTCGGCGTCGCGCAGCCCCCCCTCAGCACCTCTGGCAATCGCCAACAGGGCATCTTCGGAAATAGCGACGCCCTCTTCGGTGCATCCCTTGCGCAAGCGGTCGACAATATCCTGCACCGAAATACGGCGAAGATCGAAACGCTGGCAGCGAGAGAGAATGGTTGGCAACACCTTGTGCACATCCGTGGTGGCAAAAATAAACTTAACGTGCGGCGGCGGCTCTTCGAGCGTTTTGAGCAACGCATTGAACGCTGCAGTGGAGAGCATGTGTACTTCGTCTATGATGTAGATTTTATACGGGCCGCGCGCCGGAGTGTAGCGTGTGTTATCGCGCAGGTCGCGCACCTGGTCGACACCGTTATTGGACGCGCCGTCGATTTCGATCACATCGAGGCTGTTACCCGCCATGACCTCCTTACAGGAATCGCATTCGTCGCATGGATACGGGGTCGGTCCTTTTTCGCAGTTGAGCGCTTTGGCTAGGATACGTGCGGAAGTCGTCTTCCCGATGCCGCGTGAGCCGATAAAGATATAGGCATGCGCTACGCGCCCGCTTTCAATCGCGTTCGTGAGAGTTTGGGTGACGTGCCCCTGCCCTACCACATCCGAAAACTGCTGTGGCCGCCATTTTCGTGCTAATACTTCGTATGCCATATAAATTTAGAATTTAAATATTCAGTTTTAGAATTTCCTTTCCCAATGAAATTGGAAAAGGCGCTGTGCACCCCTATTCGATATTCGGCCGAACAATAAAGGTTTTGGTTTCGCGCTCCACTCCGAACCATCGGACACCCGAAGAACAAAGTATACCGCTGCTGCCTTCCGACCCTGACGGGGTTCGCCCGTATTCGTCATCCAAAAGCCATTGCTTCAACACGTTCCACCAAAGCTTACTGCCGTCCTCCTGCCTTATAGGGGGATTCAACCCTGCTGTAGCGGATTGCAGGTTACAAGGGCCCGCTGAACCCCCGTCTAGCACAGCGGGGAAGAACATACGTGGAGCCTCGAAAGATGGCAAGCCTTGGAAGTCATCTTTGTGCCGAAGCAAAACAATCAGTATTTCCTCACGGCCAGACATACCGTTCGGTTATGCCCAATACATAGGCTTTAATACCCTACGATATACGATAGTTATAATTGTTATATATACTTATATTATTTAATATTTAATCTATCACACCCTATTGGGTGTGATAGATTATAGTCGCATTAAATAAACCGGATTTCAGAGCACAAACCTGCAAGAAAAATTCTTAATTTGAACGGCGAAGCAGAAAGAGGCCGCCCAATTGACCAAAGATAATCGGTATCCATGGAATGAGCCATGGGTAGAGATCAGGGCTTTTATCAAAGGTATCGGAGAGGATTATGAAGATATAATAGATAAACATGATTCCCAGGCTCATCACCATGCCAATGGAGGACTCTTTGCGGTGCGAGGTGATGCCCAACGGGATAGCAACCAGAGCAAACATAAAGGGAGAGAGTGCCAACGCAATGCGTTGATTTGCTTCCACCAGATTCCGGGAACGTTCAATCTGCCGATCTCTTTGGCTTAACTGTGCATTTTCGGTTTCAGCATTGCGAATGTGGTAAGCGAGCTCGCCGATGGTCATATTTTTGCGCTTCTTATAAATGTGTTTGTTTCCAAGTAGTTCATTGAAATCAAGCCGGATAGGATAGTTCCGGGCATTGACGTAACGGGTCTTCGTTGAATCATCGGGAGCGGCGGGATCAGGGATTTCAATGCGTACATCAAAGAGGTCAATCTTTAATTCAGCCTTTTCCTTATCAGCCGTCATGATACCGCTTGCCGCCCGAACGCTGCCCGTCACCTTGCCCGTCTCCTTATCGACTTCATAAACGACCAAATCGCGTACTCGGTTTTTGTTTTTCTTTCCGACATAGATCATATACCCCGGAAACTCGCGAATGAAGCGTCCCTCCTCCAACAACTTGATCGGATCTTCCACCCCCATACCTTTGATCAGCTGTCGGTTAGCATAGGTGGTTGATGGATAAACAATGCAGTTGTTGTATAGGCAAATACCGGAAAGAAGCAGGGAGATCATGATAATAGGAGAAGCAATCTGCCACATACTCAGTCCACTGCTCTTCATTGCGCTGATTTCGCTGTCCGAGGACAACCTCCCAAAAACAAGCAGGGTCGAGAAGAGTGCACTAATCGGAATGGAGTACGCCATCGAATAGGGAATATTATACAGAAAGAAGCGCCCCACGATCCCAAAAGGCAACCCCTTGGCCATGATGTCAATCACCTTGTAGATGGCTCCAATGGTAAAAGCGAAGGTGATCATCAGCATCGCTATGGCAAAGACCGTCAGAAAATCCTTCACCAGATATTTGTTTAATTTATGCAAATTCTATCCCCCAACGAAAAAAAGAAGTATAGCGATGAATCATCCGTAGCTCAAGTTAAGAGGCAATCCAGTTGCAGTTGCGCGGAACTTCAGGTTTTAATACGCACCAACAAACCCTATTAAACCCATGAGTCTACGCGAACAACTCGAATATGCCGTAACGATGGCCACCCTGAAACTATGCCGCATCCTCCCAGAGGAGGCGGTCTATGTGCTATTCAGGGGCTTTGCGCACTTAATATACATTACAGTAGGCCGCCGCCGGACACTCTCTCTGCGTAACATGAAAATCGCTTTCCCGGAGAAAAGCCCGGAAGAGCGGATGACCTTGGTAAAGAAAGCCTATCTCAACCTCGCCGAATCTATGGCACTGAACACCCTCATTACCACGGGGCGGGTGTCGGACAAACGCCTGGTGGAGATGGTCGACGTGGCGGATTGGGAAAAACTGAGCGAACAGCTCGGAGCCTCCAAAAAGGGCTTTTTGCTTATTTCGGGCCACTTGGGCAACTGGGAACTGATGTCGCAATATCTTGGGTTGCGGATCAAACAAGACCATGGAAAACCGCTGAATGCAATTGCCCGCAAGACCAACAACCCGTTGCTTGAAGAGCGGGTTGTGCGCCCACTGCGAGAACGGTTTGGCGTGCAGGTTCTTTATAAAAAGAATGCCATGATCCGTTCCGTCAAAGCTCTCAACCGGGGCGAGTCCGTCGGCACAATGATCGACCAGCGTCTAAATCTCCGCGAGGGAATATCGGTTGAGTTCTTCGGGCGCGAAGCCGGAACCAGTGCCATGCCCGCGTTGTTGCAAATTCGTTTCGACATCACGGCCCTCCCCATTTTCATGGTCAAGACCGGCCATCGAAAATATCGGTTTATCTTCGGCGACCCCATCCCATGGACCGACACCGACGCCCCGCAGGAAGAGCAGGTTCTGGAGCTCACCCGTATTCACCAAAAAATCCTCGAAGATATGATTCGGGAATATCCGGATCAATGGTTTTGGATGCACAACCGCTGGGGGCTCCCCAAGGAAGAGCGATGAAGCGTACACTCATCATCAGCGACGGCAAACCGGGGCACTTCAACCAATCCATTGCCCTCTGCAAACATATGGAGATGGAATACGAAATTCTCGAAGTCGCCTATAAAAGTAAACTGCACAAAGCTCTCTCCTATCTCCTTGACCGTCTTAACATCTACACCGAAAAGCTGCTCACCAATTCAAATTTAAAATTTCAAGTTTCAGATTTCAACTACATCGTCTCCACCGGGTCCACCACCTACTATGCCAACAAGCTATTGGCAAAAAAATACGCGATTTCAAACATAGCTATTCTGCACCCGAAAGGATATCGACTCGACTTTAGCCATATCTTCTGTCCGGCCTACGACCACCCGCCCAAACGGTTCAATATTACCGAATTACCGCTCAACCTCTGCGTAGCCGACGAATCGTTCTTCGACGAAAAAACGGCCGAATTTAGATTCAAACACACTCCGTCTAAACCAGCGATTGGCATTATCATAGGCGGCCCCAACGCCGTCTCCGACACCGATCCCGGACAGATCGAAAGACAACTTAAACAAATCTTCGCGCTGACAGAAGGAATGGAGCGCTGGGTCACCACATCACGTCGCACCCCGTCAGCGGTTGAAACGATTCTTGCCCAACTACCCTTTGATTACACACTGATCAATTCGCACGACCCCTACAACCCCATTCCAGCATTCATCCAACTCTGCGACCGCCTGTTCGTCACCTCCGACTCTGCCTCCATGATCAGCGAATGCGCCAGCTTCGGCACCGCCATGGTGGAAATATTGATGAACCGGCAACTCAAAACACCGAACAAGTTTGAGGAACTGATCCAAGGATTGGAGAAGAACGGAGCCGTCCACGTATTTGCTGGCACTCTGGGAACCGCCGATACAAAGATCGATCTAAGTTCATTGCTACAAACCAGCATGGGGGATGAGTAACATGCATATTGTCCAGCTTATCCCAGAACTCAACCAAGGGGGCGTGGAGCGATTAGTCGGCGAACTCAATCGCGAATTGGTTGCGCGAGGGCACCGGTCCACCGTTATCTCCGCTGGCGGGCGGCAGGCGGATCAGATTAATAAAGACGGCGGACAACACATCACCCTCGACATCTGCTCCAAGAA
>JAUXGY010000255.1 GCA_030621805.1 Kiritimatiellales bacterium
CCATTGCAAATCGAAGCCCGGCTTCCAATCGATAACTTCTGGCCCATGGAAGTTCCGATGACGATTTTTGAGCTGGCTACCTTGAAACAGGAACATACCGATCCTTTCCTGCTTTTCCTTGAAGATGGATTACACCCGATCAAAATGCGTGACGGACTACCCGTCCGCTGGTTCGATGGCCCCTCCACATCGTTTGTCGGAACCGCTCTGTCCGAAGAGTCATACGCCTTCCAGATCGGGCTATATGCCAGCACGCAAACGATCAACGATATCGCAATGACCTTCAACGATTTGGTTCCAGCGGGCGGCGGATCCGCAATTCCTGCTTCGGCCTTCTCTTGCATTAATTTAGGTGGAACCAACTGGGATGGCGCCGCATTAGTTAAGACCGTCAATGTTTCCCAAGGTGCCATTCAGGCACTTTGGATCACGCTGCAGGTTCCGCCCGGAACGGCCCCCGGCGATTATTCGGGGCAGATCGCCATCACGCCCGCAAACGCACCCGCCCAAAACATCGATTTCACATTAACGGTCGGCTCCGGCACGGCCGTCAATCATGGTTTCAACGCGCCTGAAACGCACTCGCGCCTGAGTTGGCTCGATTCGGAGTTCGGTACGAGCGACGAACCGATCGCTCCGTACACCCCGATGACCATCGAGAACCAGACCATTGGAGTGCTTGGCCGAACGCTTACCGTTTCCGACTCGGGATTGCCGTCCTCAATCACTGCAGGCACCACCGAGATTCTTTCGGCTCCGGTAAGCTTCACGGTCACCAGCGCAGGCGGCACACCGCTCACCTTTTCAGGAGCCAGCTCCGCGGGCACGGCCTCGAACGAGGGGGCCGTGGAGTGGGAGTCCACCGCAACGTCCGGCAGCATCACGATGCATACTCGCGCCCGGATGGAGTTTGACGGGCACGTCAATTTCAAGGTGGGTCTAACCTCGGCGTCGACGGTTGATCTCAATCATGTTGCGCTGGAAATTCCATTCACGGCTGCAGCCTCCGAAATGTTGGCCGGTATGGGCAATGCCGGAGGTTCGCGTCCTTCCAGCTTCTCGTGGAGTTGGAATACGCCCCATGACAGCATTTGGTTAGGCGGTGTTTCCGCCGGGGTACATTGCGAGCTGCGCGGAGCCTCCTACAGCGGGCCACTATTAAACCTATACCACCCGGCTGCACCACCGACCTGGGGAGGGGGCAGTGTGACCGTGCAAAACGATGGTGCCGGAGCCCTGTTGCGCGCCACCACCGGCTCGGAACAATTGCCGGCCGGCGAGGAAGTCATATTTGAGTTTGCCCTCCTCATCACTCCGGTCAAGCCGCTTGACACGAGCAAACATTTTGCCACCCGCTATTACCATAATGGACAATCCGACCCCTCTCCGCCTGCCGACTGGAAAGACTGGGGTGTGAATGTCATCAACCTTCATCACTCAAACGAGCGAAATCCGTTCATCAACTGGCCCTTCGCCACGCCAGAGGAGACCACCAGCTTCATCGACACGTACCACGCGCAGGGTGCCAAGGTGAAACTCTATAATACGGTGCGGGAGCTGACCCAATATACCGCCGAAATATGGGCGTTGAGGAGTCTCAATAACGAGGTGCTCGCCAGTGGCGGGGGCGGCGGATTCCCGTGGTTGCGGGAACACTTTGTCAGCGATTATGCCACCGCTTGGTATATGCCGGTCACCGACGACCGCTACGATGCCTCCACGGTAACCACCCGTGACTCCCGATGGTACAACTACTATGTTGAAGGCATCCGCTGGTTGTCTGAGAATTATGAGTTCGACGGGCTCTATCTCGACGACGTCGCTTATGACCGCCGAACCGTGAAACGGATTCGCCGCGCACTACTCGACTCCCGGCCCGACAGCCGCATCGACCTGCATTCCAACACTGGCTTCTCCAAAGATCCGATCTGTCAGTATGCCGATTTTCTTCCTTATCTCGACCGCCTGTGGTTCGGGGAATCGTGGCACTACGACAGCCTGACTCCTGACCAGTGGTTGGTTCAGGTTTCCGGCATTCCCTTCGGGCTTATGGGTGAATTGCTTCATGCCGGAGGAAACCCATGGTTGGGATCGGTTTTCGGTATGACCCAGCGCTGGGGCTGGACGTCAAATGGCGTGTTCCTCGATCCGCGGCCCGTCTGGACCATATGGGATCAGTTCGGGGGTCTTGATGATGCTGAGATGGTGGGTTGGTGGGATGAAAATCCGCGGGTCACCGCGAGTGATCCCAACGTCAAAGTGACCTCGTTTGTTAAGAATGGGAAAACCCTCATCGCAGCAGGAAATTTTTCCTCGAGCACCAAAAACATCACCCTGACCGTCGACTGGGCCGCACTCGGTCTCGACCCGGCCAAGGCTAGCTTTTTCGCTCCGGCCTCGGCGGGTTTCCAGAATCGGGCCACGTTCCAGCCCGGCGATACCATCTCGGTCGCGGGAAAACGTGCATGGTTGTTTATTATTGAGGAGGAGGTTCAAAATCCATCGGCTCGTTATTGGTTTAGTGAAGGTTCGGGTACGCTGGCCCTTGATGCCCTTAATACGTATCATGGAGCCTATACGGGAACCGTGTCGCATATTTCCAACGACACCCCGTCCAACGCACCGAACAGCTTAAGGGCGATCGAGGTCACCGGAAACGGGTGGGTAGAGCTGCCCGCCGCTCTGGCCGACGAAGTTTTTCGTTCCGGAAAATCCTGGACGGTTTCGTATTGGGTTCATCCTACATTTCCTGCCCCGGCCTATAACACGGTTTTTGCATGGATGGATGATCCAGAATCAACAGTCCGCGGAATACTGTTTATGCTTGAAGGCGATGGAAAACTTAATTTCTGGATCGGCGATGATGCAACATGGAACGACTGGCCCAGTTATGACCCAGGAACGGGACTACAGGATCGATGGTATCACATTGCTGCTTCCTATGACGGCGAAAACCTGCGCGGCTACCTTGATGGTCAATTGGTCAAAACGGCCGCGATAAGTTCCTTTCTCTTTCCGGCCTCCAATCGTCCCATTACCATCGGCATGCGCCCCGACACATCCACGCATAACCTGTACGGGAAAATGACCGATATGCGTATCTACAGGGGCATGCTGGCCGATCAGGATATTCAAGCACTCTACACCTATCCGGGGCGTCATATATCTGCCGACGTGATGGGCGAGGAGTTTTCAATGCTGACGGCTGAGTTAAGCGGTGCAACCAATCTTTTGGTTAGTCTCCCCGCTGTCGCAACATGGCAATATCAATTGGAAGCCACCGATGACCTGACCCATACGAATTGGGTGCCTGTCGGCCCTCTTCAGACCGTTCCTCCTGTTGGTCTCGTGGTTGCCGGAACCGACGGTATTTCCGGGCATGACCAGCGTTTTTACCGTATGCAGATCACTACAGGGGCTCTCTAAAAAATATTTCTATCGGGCTACAACGGGGGATGGTCCGTAAATCTGAATGATCAATGACCCGGCAATAATCGACAAAGCGGATGTTGGCAGACTATACATGAGTAAAGCCTATCTGGACGGAATAGAGACGATGTCTAAGTCCAATCACGAGGAAGAAAATGAAAGGGAGCTTCTGCTGAACATGGAACCCGAAAACACCTACATTAAAAAAGTTGCCGAAAAAGCGTGGTATGCCCTTCGTCGCACCCTTGTTCCCTGGCGCTTTGACGAACTCCTGCGGGAGCTTTCCGAATTATCGAAGACCTATTGCGTTGACGAGGTCATCATAAAGATCGACACGGAAGAGTTTTCCCACGGGCATTT
>JAUXGY010000276.1 GCA_030621805.1 Kiritimatiellales bacterium
GATGAATGCGGCGGTTCGCAGGTCGACTTTCAGCTCACCGGCCACATCGCAGACGGAACGGTAGGCCTTGCACATTACTTTTTCGAGCTCGTCATTGATGCGGTCCAACTCCCACCGGAACTGCTGAATATTTTGCGTCCATTCAAAATAGCTCACGGTCACGCCACCAGCGTTAGCCAGAATGTCTGGGAGAACGAGAATGCCGCGCTCAATGAGTATAGCGTCGGCGGCGGGCGTGGTGGGCGCATTGGCAGCTTCCACCACCATGCTGGCCTTGACGTTATGTGCATTCTCTTCGGTAATCACATCCTGAAGCGCGGCGGGAATCAGCACATCGGCCTCCCACGTAATGATCTCGGCTCCATCAAAAGCGGTGCCACCGGAAAACCCGACCACCCCTCCGGTTTCAGACACCCACTTCCCCAGCGAAACAACATCAAGTCCCACCGGGTTTGAGACGCCGCCGGTGTGATCCGCAACGGCAACAATGGAAGCCCCTTGTTCGGCAATCAACCGGGCGGCATGGCTTCCCACATTTCCAAAACCCTGAATAGCGACCGTAATCTCTGAGAACGCTTTCCCTTGATCTTTCAGCGACTCGCGCAAGGTTAACATCACCCCGCGGCCCGTGGCCTCTTCCCGCCCTTCTGATCCGAACAAATGCAGCGGCTTGCCGGTAACGACGGCCGGAGAAAAGCCTTCGAACTTGGAATATTCATCCATAATCCAGCTCATCACCTTCGCGTTGGTATTCACGTCGGGAGCCGGGATATCAATCGTCGGACCGATCACATCCTTCATCTGTGCCACAAAGAGCCGAGTCACCAGACTTAGATCCTTGTCGGACATCGTCTTTGGATCGCAGTCGATTCCGCCCTTCGCTCCACCGAAGGGAATATCGACCACGGCGGTTTTCCACGTCATCAACCCCGCCAGCGCCGAGGCGTGGTCTTCGTTCATCTCGGGGTGAAAACGCAGGCCGCCCTTCATCGGTCCGCGGGCATTATTGTGCTGCACGCGGTAGCCCGTGTAATACATCAGATCGCCCGCGCAGCTCTCCACCGCAATCTCAACCTTCACGCTCCGTTGCGGAGTCAGCAGAATTTTTCGGATAATTTCAGAGAGGCCTAGAATATCTGCGGCCTTGTTAAAATAAAAATGGGTATCACTCAACATAACGATCTACTCCTTTATCTCATCTAATCGGAAACACACCTATCAAAACGCACGGACGTTGAAACCCCTCGTTGTTCTACCGCCCTATAAAACGTGTTAGTCGCCCGTTCTTCCCTCGGGTTTTGTGGGCTGGCTATGAATGATTTGCAGGGCCACGAGGCGAGCAACGAGAACGGTGAGGAAAATCTGACCACAGGCGGCCTCCATCACCGCGTAGCTTTGCACGGCATGAAGCCGAGGCACAATGTCGCCATAGCCCAGCGTGGTCAACGTGGTAAAGCTGAAATAAACCGACCATAAGCCGACCACACTCCCCGATTGAAGCGGCTCCGGGATGGTGAAGCTCTCCGGCTGAATATGAAAGAAGAGCGAGTAGACCGCCGCCCAGATAATACCCATCAAAATATAGGCGGAAATGGAGCCGGCAATCTTGTTGCCCGTGACCGGGCTACGATCCAATACATAGCTCATGATGCTGCCGAATATGAGCAGGTAGTAGAGCAGGCGAAAACCAATCACCAGAGTTTTGAACGTATCGGTATCGCTCTCGCTAAAAATCTCCGTACTACCAATGCCCACATTGATCAGCGAAAGAACCACCATGAAAATAAAAAAGCCGCGATTATTTGTGATGGCGCGCAAGCAACTGAGCAATACCACCAATCCAAAAACACCAATGCCCTTATCCAGCAAACCCCGCTCGGCCGGAATCAATGGAAGCACCAGAAACATGAGAACAAAGGAGAAAAGCAGCAACGAGAACCGCCCCTTCACAATGCCTTCGAGGATGGGATGCTTTTTGCTCACTCGGCGGGCTCTTCTGCGGGCGGCGTCCATCCGCCACCGAGGGATTTATAGATGCCCACGAGATCCAGACTGATCAATCCGCGGCTGGAGGCCAGCTCATCTTGCTGAACCAAAAGCGCCTGCTCCATGTTGAGTACGTTCTGGAAATCGGTCAAGCCGGACTTGTAGAGCTCCGTCACCAGTTCCACCGATTTCTCAGCGGCGTCGGCGGCGGTTTCCAGCATCTGGACACGATCCGTTTCGTTGGCATAGGCCGCCATGGAATCCTCGACCTCTTCGAGGGCCAGCAGAACCGTCTGCTCATAAACATACAACGCGGCCTTGGTGCCAGCCTCTTCGGCAGCAACCTGACTGCGGATGCGCTTTCCATTAAAGATATTCCAGCGCAGCTGCGGGCCAAAACCGTAGGTCACATCGCCGCCCCCGCTACCCAGCGATTGAACCGCTAAAGTTCCCGGCAGGGTGAGCGTGGGATAGAGATCGGCTTGGGTTGCCCCGATCAACGCATTCTGCGAAGCGAGTTCGCGCTCGGCGCGGCGAATATCCGGGCGCTGGCGCAACAGGTCGGCGGGTAGCCCGGTCGCAATTTGTGTTCCCGTGCACGCAGGAATCGTCGGATCAGGCGCTTCCAGCTCTTGAAGCAGGGCATAGGGCATGTCCCCCGTCAACACACTAAGCCGGTTGATGGCTTCAATCAGGGCTTGTTTCAGCGGAGGAATCGCCGACTCGGTGCGGAAACGGTTCAACTTGGATTGCGAAACATCCAGCGCGGGAACCAGTCCGGAAGCGAAACGGTCTTCGGTCAATTTCATCGTCTTCAGCTGCGCCTGAAGGTTGTTTTCCGCAAAATAAATCCGTGTCTGCAAGGTGCGCACATCGATATAGTTTCTGGCAATATCGGCATAGAGTACCACTAGGATGTCGCGATAGTTTTCAACACTGGCCTGCAAGGTAGCATCGGCGGATTCCACCGAGCGGCGAACACGTCCCCACAGGTCAAGCTCCCATGCCATAGACAAGCCGGCTTGATAAAGGCCGCCTTCATAATCCTGAGGGGGGGCGGTCTTTACCGCAGAAGCAGCGCCCCCGGCGACGATATCCGGCCAATACTGGCTGGCACTCACGCCGCGCAATGCGGCGGACTGCTCGATGCGGGCGGCAGCGGTTTTGAGAGTGAGGTTGTTGGTCGAAGCCTTGGTGATGAGGCCGTTGAGCGTATCGTCGCCAAACACCGTCCACCAGGTTTGCAGGTTGGGATCGCCGGACTCCACCTCGTCGAGCACCGCTTCATGCCAGGCATCCGGCATCGGGGTCTCCGGGACTTCATAGTCGGGACCCACCGAGATGCAACCATTCAACAAAACGATGCCGGAACCGACCAAAAGAAACGAAACCAAGTGCTTTTTCATACGGACTCCAAATTGTGTCTAACCATTAACTTGAGTAGGGGCAAACACTAGAAATCCCCTGTGAACAAGTCAAATCCTTAAACCGGTTTTACCCAGCCATTCCTTCA
>JAUXGY010000211.1 GCA_030621805.1 Kiritimatiellales bacterium
CAGCGTGTTGAGCATCGAAGAAAGGATCGCCATCGGAGGAGCGTTGGCCGGGAAGCCATCAAAGTTGTTTTTCATCGAGTAGTGTAGCCCCGCCTGATCGGAAATTCCGCGGTCAAACACATCGAGTTCCGTCTGGTTTGGCAAGTGGCCATTAAGAATCAGAAAGGCGCACTCCATGAACGTGGATTTTTTGGCCAGCTCCTCAATCGCATATCCCCGATAGCGAAGAATCCCTTTGTCGCCATCGATATAGGTGATGTCCGATGTGCACGAACCCGTGTTTCCGTAACCCGGATCGAGGGTAATCAGTCCCGTTTTTGCGCGGAGCTGTGTGATGTCCACACCGACCTCATTTTCAGAGCCGACCATGGTTTCTAGATCTAATCGCTTACCGTCATATTCGATAAATGCCTTTTCACTCATACTATTTCTCCCTCGTTTATTTATTTAAAGTTTCTTTAACCGTGCGTCCGATATCCGCCGGAGACTCAACTACGATGATGCCGCACTCGGCCATCAGTTTTTTCTTGGCTGCAGCGGATTCGTCCGCACCGGACACAATAGCACCGGCATGCCCCATACGGCGGCCCGGCGGTGCGGTTTGCCCGGCAATGAACCCAATCACCGGCTTGCTTACATTCTCCTTCGCATACTGCGCCGCTTCGATTTCCATCGAACCTCCAATTTCACCGATCATGATAATCGCTTCTGTTTCGGGATCGGCTTCGAACATTTTGAGCAGGTCGAGCATCGTGGTTCCAATGATGGGGTCGCCGCCGATACCGATGCAGGTCGATTGCCCCAATCCCTCGACGCCCAACTGATGCGCCGCCTCATAGGTCAATGTTCCGGACTTGGAGATCAAACCCACCGTTCCTTTTTTCGCAATGAAGCCAGGCATAATCCCGACTTTAGCTTCATCAGGCGTCAGGATACCGGGGCAGTTCGGACCGATGAAACGCGAGTTCGTTGTTTCAACAAAAGCCTTCACCTCAACCATCTGCGCAATCGGAATTCCTTCCGTAATGCAAACGATCAACTCGATGCCTCCCGCTGCCGCTTCCATAATCGCATCGGCAGCAAATGGCGGTGGAACAAAAATGAGCGATACATTTGCGCCGGTGGCCTCGCGGGCCTCGGCGCAGCTGTTGAAGACGGGAACCGCACCATCGAGTGCGTCCTGCCCGCCTTTTCCGGGCGTCACCCCGCCAACCACATTGCCGCCATATTCCAAGCATTGGGTGGCATGGAAACTCCCCTCGGAGCCCGTGATGCCCTGCACAATAATCCTTGAATCCTTATTCACTAAAATCGACATAACTAATTCCTGTATGTTTAAACACGAAGACTCGAAGGTCACTAAGTTGATTCTTGTCAGGCTTCGTATTCTTAGTCTCTTTGTGTTTAATTCCCTGCGGCCGCTTGCACCACTTTTTGTGCGGCATCCTCGAAGGAGTCTGCGGAGATAATCGCCACATCCGAGTTTGCCAAAATTTCCTTCGCCACATCGGCGTTGGTTCCTTCCAATCTAACCACGACGGGTACGGTTAGATCCAGCTCCTTCACCGCTTCGATGATTCCGTTGGCGATGCGGTCGCACCGGACAATCCCGCCGAAAATGTTGATCAGCACCGCCTTCACATTTTCGTCGGAAAGAATAATCCGGAATCCATTTTTGACGGTTTCCACGTTTGCGCCGCCGCCGACATCCAGAAAGTTGGCCGGCGATCCGCCCACCTGCATAATGATGTCCATCGTGGACATGGCCAGCCCGGCTCCGTTGACCATGCAACCGACGGTTCCGTCGAGCTTGATATAGTTGAGGTTATATTTCCCGGCCTCAACCTCGGCGGGATCCTCTTCATCGAGGTCGCGCATCTCGGCCACATTGGTGTGTAGATAGAGGGCGTTGTCATCAAAGTTCATCTTCGCATCGAGCGCGATCAAATCACCCTGCTCGGTGACGATCAACGGATTGATTTCGACGATGGAGCAGTCGAGCTCGCGGTAGAGTTTATACAACTTCTGGAACATGCTGATCGCTTGCTTGGCTGCGGCACCTTCAAGTCCAAGGGCCAGCGCAAGGTTTCGCGCCTGGAAGGGGCGCAACCCGAAACCGGGAACGATGGCCACCTTTACAATTTTTTCCGGCGATGTTTTGGCCACCTCTTCAATCTCCATACCGCCCTCGGAAGAGACCATGAAAACATCCTGTCCCTTGGAACGATCGAGCGTGATGGCCGCGTAGAACTCCTGCTGGATATCAAGCGCTTCCGCCACCATCACCTTCTTGACCAACCGCCCCTCGGCGCCGGTCTGGTGGGTGACGAGTATCATGCCCAGAATGTTCTGAATGTTTTCGAGGGCACTCGCGCGGCTCGTCGAAAACTTGACCCCACCGCCTTTCCCTCGGCCACCGGCATGCACCTGCGCCTTGATCACATACTGTTCGGCGCCAAGCTCCTTGCTGACCTGCTCAATTGCGGCCTCGGCCTGGCCGATCTCCTCGATGGTCACGCCATCCTGGATCGGAATGTCGTAGGCCTTCAAAAGCTCTTTGGCTTGATATTCATGTATCTTCATTTTTTTCCGTTTCCCTTTTTTTCAACCTGTTCCACGGTGTCGTGGATGAAGCGGAGAATCTGCCGGATGGTGACGAGCCCAAAGCCGCCCTCTTTCAACCGAATCGGCACGTGGCGATGCCCGCTGATGGAGAGAATATTGATCACGTCGCCAATGGAGTTCGACTCGTCCATGATTTCGTAGATCGGGCGCATGATCGATGAAACCGGCTGCCGGTCGCGGTCGATGGAGGTGAGCACCACGTTTTGGATAATGTCGCGTTCGGAGAGGATGCCGTAGAGGCGTTTCTCGTCGCCGACCAGAATGCACTCGATGTGCGATGCCGTGAAATAGGCAATCGCCGCCGCGATGCTATCGCGTGGCACCAACATTTTGGAGCGCTTATAGTCGTAGTCGTAGAAGATTTTTCCCACCGTGGTCTTGAGGCTGGCGGTCAGTGGATCGGTGGATTTGAGCAGCTCGCGCACCTGTTCATCCATGACCTCCGACTCGTCGGTAAACTGCACCGAAATCCCACTGGAACGCTTGATCTTCTTGCCGCCGTCGGAGACGGTCCAATATTCGGAACCGCGGAGCAGAGCTTGCAGGTTGCGCCGCCCTTTCATGGCAGTAACCTCCTTGATCTGTTTCTCCAACTCTTGCTCATAGACCGGTTTTTTTGCGGAGCGGAAGATGCCAACGGGAATCGGGAAGGCAGGATAGTCCATCTCGGTGAGCATGGCGGCATAGACGGGATCTTCGCGGTGGTAGTCATGGACAACCAGATCCTTCTTCGTTATGCCCTGTTCGCCAATGGTCACCACTTCCGGCTTGGTCCCGCGTAGGATGATGCCTTTGTTGCGCTTTTCGCCGAAGATGAGCGGCTTGCCCTGTTCGAGATAAAGCAGGCGATCTTCGCGGGTGGAGCGGTCGGAGATCTCTTTCCACGCATCCTTATTGAAGATCACACAGCTTTGTAAAATTTCGGCAAAAGCAGTTCCGGGATGCCTTGCACCTTCGAGCAGCACTTCGGTGACATGCTTCGGGTCGGTATCGACTGCGCGTGCAACAAAGGTCGCCTCGGAGGCCAATGCAACGCGCAAGGGATTGAGCGGCTCGTCGATCACCCCGTACGGACTCGTCTTGGTGACCTGCCCCTTGTCGGAGGTCGGACTATACTGTCCCTTCGTCAGGCCGTAGATCTTGTTGTTGAGCAAAATAATATTGATGTCGAGGTTGCGGCGCAGTGCATGGACGAGGTGGTTTCCCCCGATGCTCAGCCCATCGCCATCGCCCGTAACCACCCAGACCGATAGCTCCGGATTGGCCACCTTCACGCCCGTGGCAATCGTCGGCGCGCGCCCGTGGATCGAGTGGAATCCGTAGGTGTCCATATAATATGGGAAACGGCTAGAGCAGCCAATGCCACTCACAAACACAAACTTTTCCTTCGGCAGCCCCAACTGCGGCAACACATTCTGTACGGCATTGAGCACCGCATAGTCGCCACACCCCGGGCACCAGCGAACCTCGGATGACGAGACAAAATCCTTCCGGGTCAACAGTTCTTTTTTCTTTTCCATGATTCCCTGCCCCTATAGATATTTTTTGATTTCTTCCACCAGCTCAGAGATCAGGAACGCACGCCCCTGCACCTTGTTGATGGATTTCACATCGACTAAATACTTTGCACGCAACACGAGCGAAAGCTGGCCGAGATTCATCTCGGGAACAATCACCCGATCGAACCGTTTCAAGATCTCGCCGAGATCGTCGGGGAACGGGAAGAGGTTGCGAAGGTGGACGTG
>JAUXGY010000489.1 GCA_030621805.1 Kiritimatiellales bacterium
CGTCGCCATAGCGCGCATAAAGCGTGGCGGCGAGTGAGGCTGGACTGCCTTTTAGCACCAGAAGGAACGTGGGCTTGGCTGGCTTCATAAAAAAGAGATCGGGTGTGATGGTGCTGCGCACCACCATGTATTTCTCGATCTGCGCCAGCTCGGTCATCAGGAAGGCGGGAGCGGCGATACGCGGGATGACGACCGTGTTGCGGTAGATGCCGCGCAACGGCCCCGGCAGGAGATCGCTCAGCGGCCAGAATTGATCCGCACAAAAGACCCAGCCCAGCTTGTGGCCTATAATATAGAACGGGATCTGCGTGGCCTTGCCGCCGGGAATCTCCGTGTGGACCGCCAGTAGGAGTTCGCCATTTTCGCGATCGAGATCCATCTCCACAACCGAGCTCAAAGCACCGTCGTGGATCGCAAAGCCCATCGGATTGTTTTGCTGAAAAATCGGCTTGCCGTGGTGCAGGCGAAGGAGATTTATAAAATCCGGGATGGAGAGCTGTAGCTCGCTCTTAATGGGGCCACCCAAAATATCTTCGAGGACATAAAGAATATTTTCATCGCGACGGGCAAACGAGTATGGAACATCGGTGGGCATGTCACCGGCCGGAGCACGCTTGGCGCCCACATCGATGTAGATGTAGATAGAGACCTTACCCCGAAGCACCTGATCCTGCCACGCTTCGGCCAGCGCCAATACAAGGCGTGCCTCTATGGCGTTGGGGGCAGATTTCTTAACGCGCTGAATATAATGTTCCTCCGAAATCTTTTCGAGCCGTTCAGCGCGGCGCTGTTCTGCATCGGCCTTTTCCTGACGTTCGGGATCGGTATTGCGGCGGATCACCTCCATGCCCAGCGCCACCAGATGTGCGCAGATCAACCCGCGGTCCTGATTATCGCGGCACGGGCAGAGATTGTCGGGATATCCCCCGGGCTTGGGTACCTTAAACTTGGAACGCACCCCGCGCGGCCCTAAATTGAGAAGCCCCGTAACCAGCGGGTGCTCATAAGTCACCTTTTCCACCACTCCACGGGTAAACAGAGCCTTTCCATCACGAAATACGCGCCAGCCCGCCCAATCCTTAAGGTCTTTCTCTGTAAATGAAACCTTGCTTCCCATCCCTCGTCATCCCTGCCTACAGCTTTGAAATAGGCTCCATTTTGTCCAGTTTATGGAAGAAATCCATAAAAAAACTTTATTATTTAACAGACCGATCCATTTAGCCTGAATTAAAAGGAGCCAAAACAATGAGCGTTTCGGCAAAAATCGGATCAAACAAATTGTTGACGCGGCTCCACGTCAGGCACAATATCCGCCGCTTTGAAACCAGAGGAAGTCCCATGCAACGGATCATGAAAAAATCCAAGATACACACCGCCACCATCACGGGGCTGGAGTTGTATTACGAAGGTAGCATTACCATCGACACCGATCTGCTCGACGCGGCGGACATCCTGCCCGGTGAACAGGTGCAAGTGGTCAACCTCAACAACGGCAACCGGCTCGTCACCTACACGATTCCCGGCGAACGCGGGACGGGCGTAATTGAGCTCAACGGCCCTGCCGCGCG
>JAUXGY010000072.1 GCA_030621805.1 Kiritimatiellales bacterium
GGTCGATGGCCAGAACCTCGTGGTTAACCCGCGCGTCAATGTTGTATTGCCCGCTGAACTTCTTGGGGGTCATCAACACGAGGTCTTTTGCCTCTTTAATCTGGCCGCTCAAGTGATACGGCAGGCAGCAGTTTGAAAAGGAGACATCCGGCCCTTTTTCAAACATGATGATTTGATCGTCCTCGCCCAATCTCCTCAACCGGGCCGCCGCCGATGCTCCGCCAGCCACGCCGCCGACGATTAAATATTTTTTACTCATGATTTTGCTCCTTAACAGGTCTGTATTACGATGCGTCGTTTCCTTGTTTTTTATGCACGATTCCCGTTTCTGCGACTCACAACCATCACCAGAAAACAAATTTGCAACGGATTGATAAAAGCAACGGAACCGCCCATCCGTTGCTTCCTATAAATCCGTTGCTAATAATTTGCATCCACCTGTGTTCATCCGTGGTTCATAATTTTGGTTGAAGCCTTACCGTGCTGGGCTAATTATTGCTTTATCCCATCTAGCGCCGCCGTCCACCGCCGCCGCCTCTGGGCATGCCGCCGGAGGGGCGTCCCATGCCTCCCGAGGGTCTGCTGGGCACGGGTTGAATGCTGGGGCGATCTGGGCGGTTGGGTCGATCCGGTCGGTCGGGAAGATTAATGTCGATATCATCATGATAGCCATATCCATAGTATGGATACCCGTATCCACCGTAGACTCCGTAATGAACAGAGGCTGATCCATCACCGCCGTAGCTAGAGCTACTGCAACCTGTTAGGAGCAGGAGGCCGGGGAGGGTCAGAAGAAGTGCAAATAGAGAGATCATTTGTTTCATGGTTAAAGGCCCTCTTTGGATGCTTGCGTAGGCCATTGCTGTATCAACAGCAATGCGCCGGTAGGATCGCCGATCAATGCGGTGTTGCCATTGCTGGGTGCCTCATGCGGTGCAACCCATACGGTGCCGCCTAAATCCTTCACGCGCCGTGCCGTCGCCTCGGGATCGGCAACCCGGACCACCGGCACCCAAAGCATATGCTTGTCATCTTGCAAATGACGAATTCCCGCACGCCATTTTCCATTGTGCATGAAGACTCCGTAGTTATTCGTCGATGCGATTTCATCATAGCCCAGCACTTGGCTATAAAACGTTTCGATGCGGTCGAGATCGTCCGTCCAAATTTCATCCCACAGCCAATCACCGATTGCTGCTTCGGCATCGGCGGGATCCCCGCCCTTTGCGTTGAGCAGCACCAGATCCGCCCGTTGTGGATCGCTGATCATGACCGCTCGGCCGCGCTGGCCCATATCAAGCGGTCCCTGCAATACGGTTCCGCCGCTGGCCTCTACCCGGCGAGCCGCCGCATCCACATCGGCCACGGATACCGAGGGGATCCAGACTCCTTCGCGGGGTTGATCTTTTTCTGGATCCACCCGCAGGATTCCCGCAATGGGTTTGTCGCCATTGCGCACGATCGCATAGTCGCCCTGGTAATCTATCTGCCAGCCAAACAGCTCTTCGTAGAACTTTCCGGCCGACAGGGGGTCGGGGGTCACCAGGTCATGCCAGATAAACTTGCCCGGAAAGGTTTGACCGCTCGGGGTTTCCGTTACCGGAACCTGCGCCATTTCGCGCCCGCCCTCCGAGAGTCCACCAAAATTGGCGCAACCACTCAGTAAAACCGAGACGGCCATTGAAGCTCCCGCAAAACACGCCATTGATTTTGTCATGCCAACTCCTTTCCCGCGCGACCCACTGCCATGCCCATAAACAACATGCCCCAGCCTGTAAACAGGATTCTTATGCCTACCAAGATACCAACCGCCCAAACTCCCGAGACCGGCCATTGCCGCCAAATCATAATGCCCAAGACGAAAGATACCAGCCCGCTGAAAAGCAGGGTTCCCCGGCCTGAACCCAGTTTGGTTTTGAAAGAGACCATAATCTGGGAGACCCCGGAGATTGCAAAATAAATGCCCAGTATCAAGGTCAGGGTGAGCAAAGCCGCCGCTGGGTTTGCTAAAACAAAGCCGCCGCAGAGAATGGATATGATTCCGGTAAGAAAGGTGAATAGACCCGCTTTCCACCCATGTTTGCTAAAAGCGAAAACAAGTTCAAAAATACCGCTGAGGATGAGCATGGTGCCAATGAGAAGGGTCATGGCGGCTCCAGCCATCAAGGGCGATCCAAGGGCAATAAACCCAAAGATAATGTTTAAAACACCCAGGCTGATCAATAGCCCCCGGGATTTTTTCGCGCTTTCTGTTATGGCAGTGTCCATTTGTCGTTCTCCTTTTTTCGGTTTAATTGAACGCTGAAATTAGACTAATTAGGTTCTATTTCTACCAGCTTTTTCCACAGGATGGAAGAGGAGAATTAAAATATTAACCTATTATAATTCGGCAGTGGAAACCGCGAGTGATTGGAGGTTTTCGGGCAACATTGGTTTATAGCTCCCGGCCGTTGGCGGGATCGTTTGTCAGCACCCGGTCGATCGGAAATGTGAACGGCGGCATGGTGGCCACCGGGGACTCGATACCTGGGCACCAGCGATGCGGCGATGCTGGCGTTGGGGGTTCGATACA
Organism: Kiritimatiellales bacterium; assembly: GCA_030621805.1. Taxonomy (GTDB): domain Bacteria; phylum Verrucomicrobiota; class Kiritimatiellia; order Kiritimatiellales; family Pontiellaceae; genus Pontiella. The sequence continues at coordinate 2,573 of JAUXGY010000072.1, forward strand.
AACGGTTTCTGTATGGCTTCAACATCAATGGAATCAGTGCCGAATTCGAGGGGGTTCAGGTGACCTATTCTGACTATAAAATCGACCTCGGCTACCGGGTGATCGACAAGCGGGTCAAGTTCGACATTGTCGGGGGATATCGCCTCGTGAATTTTTTTACCGATGTTAAGTATTCAGATGGCAGGGTTGTAAGCACCATCGGACTGGAGGGGCCGTTCCGCGGGGTGAATATTGCGTATTGAGGATGCAACGCATTCCCGTTCAACGGGGCTAGATAAACGTCGTCCAGCCGCCTCGGTGTTCCTGCTTGTAGGAGCGATACCAGCGGCACAGTGGATAGAGGATGATAAGAAAGACGAGGGAGACGACGTAGGTTGTGATGATTCCGCCCGCCCCGCGTAGTCCGCCCCATTGCGCCAGTCCTTCCATCACAAGCCGGTGAATTAGATAGAAAAACATGGAGGTTTGGCCGAACACGAGCAGCACGCCGTTTTTCCGCACACCAATACGTTTTTCAAGGCGGATAAGTCCCGCAAGAATCAGGCAGAGCAATCCGATTTCCAGTGCCATAAAGCTCAGCGACGGCGGATATTTGCTGACCAGCAGAAACTGGATCCAGCTGTTGTCTTCCCGGAGAAGAAACATGTTTCCATATCCATTAAACCACCGGATGACCCCAAAGACGGCGATACTGAATACACCGACAAAGGTCAGCAGGGTTGCGGGTTGCGGAAGTTTGCTCTCCGTATTTTTGAGCGTATTGATATAGCGCCCGAAGACCCACCCGAGGCACATGAGCGACAGCCAGGGGAGAACCGGGTAGGAAATCCTGAATAGGGGTTCGTAGTAGAAGGCCATGCTCAAGGCCGTTGGAATGGACGGGTTTCCAACGGCAGGATCCCATAGACCGCGTACCAGCAGCTCGCCGAAAATCAGCCAACCGAGCGAGAGGGAGAGGAGGAGTTGGGTCGAAAGCCGGCGCAAAAAGGCCATGCACATCATGGCTATGCCAATGGCATAAAGCACTTGAAAGGTTAGGCGTCCGGAGAAGAGGGAGATCAGGGTGGGATCCAGCACCGCAATGAAAAGCCCCCGGACGAGGATGCCGCGGTCGATGCTCCATGGATTCTGGCCCTTGGCTGCCCGCCGCTCAATGCTCAGGGCCAATGCCGTTCCCGCGAGAAAAACAAAGGTCGGCGCACATAGGTGGGTGATCCAGCGCGTCAAAAATTCGAAAGCACCGATGACGGTTCCGGGTACGAAAAGCGCGGCGGAGTCGGCCGAAAAGTGGTTGCCGTCAAAAGCCATGGAGGCATGGTCGATCATCATCAGAATCATCGCCACCCCGCGCATCCAGTCGATGGCAGCGATCCGTTTGCTTTTCGGAGATGATACTGAAATTTCTGTCATTTAAATGAGCCTTCGTTTAGGACTTTCCGCCGAGGGTGGCCCCAAAGGTATATTTGATGGAAAACTGGACGCGGATATCGTCGAAGCTTTCGATCCGTTTTCCGTCTTCCATCTGCCCATCCCCTTTGTTCGTCCGTTTTCCATATTGCAATTCCACGCCATACATTAGGTTGGGCAGGGGGTGGTAGAGCAGGTTGGCGAGGGCGTAGTCGCCGCGTTTGAAGGCGCTGGCATTTTGGCCGGAGCTGTTGTCGATGCTGTACATGGAATAGCCGATCGAACTGGTATATTTTTCGCTCCATGTATGGTCGTAGAAGGCCACAAGGCCGAGCAGGGGGAGGTTTTCTTCGTCGCCGATATTCGTGCCTGCGCCAATGTCGGGAGCGCCATCATTTAAATAGTTTCCGATACCTTCTCCATAGACCAGTTGAAGTCGGACGGTATCTTCGTGGATTTTATAGTTTCCACTAAGGTTTAGACCCCAGCCAACAAACTGATTGTCGAATGCCCCTCCTGCCTGATCTTCGAGATCGGTATAACGAAGAATCCCGGCCAGTTGAACGTGACCCCAGTCCTCCGTCCGGCGGTAGTGTGCGGCGAGATCGGGCACGGGCCAGTGCGCCACCAGTCCGGTAACCGACGGGTCGGTGGCCAGCACGCCGGGATCCCCGCTGGCTCCGGGCTTTTCGAGCGAGATAGCCACATTGTTTTGTTCGGTTTTCACCGGCATGTAGCGAAACTGGATATTGCGGTAGAAGATCATGCCGCTCGGCCCCCAATATTCAACCGAGTTGGGGAAGACGGCGGGGTCCATGAAGACGCTCCAATATTGACCGGCCCCGAATTGCTTGTATTCGCCATAGGCATGGCGCAATCGGAAGGTGGTCTGTCCGGCATCGGTTCCGACCCCGAAGAGTTCGAATTCGAAGATCGTTTTAATCTCGTCGTCGCCCGCAGGCGTGGCGGTCTTGAATCCGAGTCGGGTCTGACGCACGGAGGCGTAGAAATTGCCGTCGGCACCATACTGGTTTTTGTAGGTCGGTAGCTGGGAGGGTCGCATGACGTCGTACCAGTCGGGATGGCTTTGTCCGGTCTGGATGCCCATGTCGAGCATGACGTGGCCGTAGATATCCATCGTGGTTTCTCCAAGCTCGACTTCGGAGAAGGTTGAGCAGGAAAGGCTCAAGAGGGTGAGGATGAGGATGCGTGTTTTCATCGTTGATCTCCTTGTTTATTCAGGGTTTGCGCCATACAGACCCACGCCCAATTCGCCGGCAATATAGCGAATAGCTTTCATGGAGCGGACGGAGTTTCCGGCTTCATTCACGCGGGGCGAAAAAGCGGCGATGGCGAATTTTCCGGGAACCACCGTCACCACACCACCGCCCACTCCGGTTTTCGCGGGGAGGCCGGCGGAATACATCCACTCGCCGGATTCATCGTAGAAGCCCGCCATCGCCATGAGGGCCAGCAGTTCCGGCACATGCTCGGCGGCCAGCACTTCTTTTTGTGTGATGGGATTGGTTCCCGCGTTGGCGAGGGTTGCGCCCATGATCGCGAGGTCTTTTGCGCTTACACCGACGGAGCATTGCTTGGTGTAGACCCGCAAGGCCTCTTCCGGCTCGCTGTAGAGGCGTTCGTAATTGTAGAGTAGGTTGGCAATACCGCGGTTGCTCCAGGAGGTATCGTATTCGGATTTATAGACTTTTTCCAATACCGAAAGATCCGTTCCGGCAAATCCCTCAAGGTTTTTGAGCACCTGATTCCATCGATCTTCCTCGGAGTCTGCCTGTACCAGACTCACCGCCGCGATGGCTCCGGCATTCACCAGAGGGTTTACCGAGCGTTGCTCGTAAAGTTCGAGCGCCATCTTGGAATTGAACGGAAGCCCGGTCGGCTCGACCCCGATTTTTTCCCTGACCACCTTTGGGCTCTGCTGTTGCATAACGAGCGCCGCGGTGAACGGCTTCGAGACCGATTGAATGGAAAATTTATAGTCAACATCGCCCGCAATGAAGAGTTTGCCATCGCGCGTGGCAATCACTACGCCGAACAGCTCGCTGGGAACCTCGGTGAGAATCGGGATATAGTCCGCATTCTTGCCGCTTTTCAAATCCTTATAGTTTGCGTAGGCCTCGTCGACCACCTGCTGGAACCTTTGCGCTTCGAGTTTGGCGGCCTTCTCCTCGGGGGATTGCACCTCGACTTCCGGTGGCGGAGCAACGGTCTCAGGTGAACGGGCGGCACTCGCAAGAACAGAAAGAGGGCATGCGGGCGACCAGATTATTGCGGCGGCTATGAACAGTGTGGTTTTTGCAGTCATGTGGATCTCCTTATTTGTATTTGACCTTTCATCTCGGCGGCATATTGATCGGCATTGAGGCCCACGATGAGGTGCAAGGTTTGATCCTCCAGTTTCACAACCCCTTGAACCCCATGGGCAAGTAGTGCCTGCTCATCGATTGGCGGCGCATCCTTCTTGCGTACTACGCGCAGGCGGGTTTCGGCACAGGCATCGATTTGCTCGATGGCTTCGTTGCCGCCAAGTGCCTTCAAGTAGGCCGCCGCCTTTTGCGGCGCCTCGGCATCGCGCAACTTTGGAACTAAGGTGGCTGTTCCCGAAGAGACGACCGGCGAGCTCTCTTCCACCTCATCGGCCTCGGGGCCGGCCACCGCCAGATATTCCTCCATATCGGTTTTTAGATTTTCAGAGCGCGGGCCAAAGATGGCCTGCATATTGTTGCCGACAATCACGACCCCTGCGGCACCGAGGGCCTTGAGTTTGGCTTCGCTCGCCTTTGAAATATCCTTCACGCCAATGCGCAGTCGGGTAATGCAGGCATCCAGATCTTCAATGTTGCTGCGCCCGCCAAAGGCACGCACCAGTTCCAGACTAAAGCTTTCTCCTGAAACACTGACCGCCGCAACTTCGATATCCTCGTCTTCCCGGCCCGGGGTTTTGAGGTTCAGCTTGCGGATCAATACGGAGAAGATCACATAATACATCGCGCCCCAGAGCGGCCCGATGATCAACAACCACCAGCCGTTGGTTGATTTGGCGTAGAGCAGAATATAGTCGATCAGCCCGTGCGAGAAGGTGGTTCCCAGCTTCATCCCGATCGATATGCAGGTAAAATAGGCCACCCCGGCGAGAAGTGCATGCACGCCGTAGAGCAACGGGGCCACAAACAGGAATGAAAACTCCAGCGGCTCGGTAATGCCCGTCAGAAAACTGGTCAGCGCTGCCGACATCATGATTCCACCCACCAGGGCTTTCTTTGCTGGTTTCGCGGTATGCCAAATGGCAAGACTCGCGCCGACCAGACCAAACATTTTGAACAGGAATCCCCCCGCCAGGTTTCCAGCCGTTGGATCGCCCGCCAAATAACGCTGGATTTCGCCATGGATGATTTCCCCGGTCGCCGGATCGGTAAAACTGCCCACTTCGAAGAAAAACGGAACATTCCAGATGTGGTGCAACCCGAATGGAAGCAGGGCGCGTTCCACAACCCCGTAGGTGAAAAAAGCCAGCTTTGGATTGCTGTTCGCAGCCCAGTGGGAAAACTTGTCAATCCCGTTGCCAATGGGCGACCAGATAAAACTCAGCGCAATACCCAGCCCGATGGCCACAAAGGCGGTGATGATCGGAACGGAGCGCTTGCCGGCAAAGAACCCGAGATATTGGGGGAGTTTCACCTTGTAGAAGCGGTTGAAGACCGACGATGCAAACGCGCCGACCAGGATTCCGCCAAAGACCCCGGTATCGATTGCCGGGATGCCCATCACGAGCTTTGTTTCGACGCCCAGCAGCGTGGCCATCACGCCCATGGTGGCCAGCAGCACGCAATAGCCCACCACGGCACTTAGCGCGGCCACCCCATCGTTCTTGGATAGCCCGAGCGCCACACCAACGGCAAACAGCAGCGGAAGGTTTCCGAAGATGGCATCCCCGGCCGATTTCATGACGTCCGAGACAATCGCCGGCACCCATGAGAATCCGGCCGCTCCGACGCCGAGGAGAATACCGGCCACCGGCAATACGGCCACCGGCAGCAATAACGACTTGCCGATCTTCTGCAACAACCCAAACGATTTACTCAAC
>JAUXGY010000086.1 GCA_030621805.1 Kiritimatiellales bacterium
GCCGTCCTTGTCAACTCCGCAATCGCCGCCGCCGAGCAGCCCGTCGCAATGGCCACCGCCTTCAAGATCGGAACCCAAGCCGGTCGCGCGGCCTACAATGCCGGCCTCATGCCCACCTCCGAAGTTGCTGTAGCCACAAGCCCCTTAACCTCCTTCTTAAAATGAGTCCAAAACGAGCTCTCCATCTGATGAAAGAACTTCCTGAATGGTTAGACCCAACCCCGTGGTTTCCAAACACGGAAAGCACAGACAAGCGGGCAATCCAATCGGCCATCCTTTCGGAAAACCCAACTGAGCGAGAATTGGCGATGATGCTTTCCCCAGCGGCAGGCGAATTTCTGGAGTTGATGGCCCAGCGGGCGCAGGCCATTACGCGCCGACACTTTGGCCGGACGGTTTCTCTTTATACTCCGCTCTACCTCTCCAACTTTTGCAACGGTGGATGCCTCTACTGTGGCATCGCGGGCGACCGCCGCGCCAAACGCGCGGTGCTCGACAAGGAACAACTGCACCATGAAATGCAGGCGATTAAAGATCTACACCTCGAAGAGCTGGTGTTGCTCACCGGCGAACGTATGCCCGAAGCGGATGTCCCCTACCTGCGTGACTGCGTCGCCATCACCGCCGAATATATCCATAACGTAAACATTGAAGTGTTTCCGATGTCGGAACCCGAATACCGAGAATTGGCCGATGCGGGATGTACGGGCGTCACGCTCTATCAGGAAACCTACGACCAGATTGTCTATGAAAAGATGCACCGCTGGGGCGATAAACGCGATTTCTTCAGCCGTCTCGACGCCCCCGATCGCGCGTTACGCGGCGGCATGCGAACCATCGGCATGGGTGCCCTACTGGGTTTAGCCGACCCGCTTCACGACATGCTTTGCGTTTATCGCCACGCCAAATATCTGCTTAAGAAATATTGGAAGGCCGGCGTGTCAATCTCCTTTCCGCGCATCCAACCGCAACTCGGTGGCTTTGCCGCCGACTACCCCATTGACGAAAAAATGCTGGCGCAATATATCTTTGCCCTGAGGATTTGCCTGCCCGACGTTCCGCTTGTACTCTCCACGCGCGAGCCGCAACGCGTCCGCGACGGCATGGCAGGGTTGGGCATCTCAAAAATGAGTGTCGCCAGCAAAACCACGGTCGGCGGATACAGCGACGACTCGGAGGAGTCGACCGAACAGTTTTCCATCAGTGATGAACGCACCATTCCCGACTTCTGCGAAATGCTAAAAGAAAAGGGATTGGAACCGGTTTTCAAAAACTGGGACTCCACCTACCGCGAACCCGCGCACTACCATGGAACAACGTAGGGCAAGCGTCCCGCTTGCTCTCCCACACAGCCGCAGGCAGAGAGGCCTCTGCCCCTCCACAAAATATTGGAGCTTAACTGGAGGGGCGCAGGCCTCTGCGAACCCGCACACGAATAGAACACCGCACCGTCGACTTATCCCGTTTTCTTTCCCTCTCCTCCGCAAACAAGCGGGACGCTTGTTGCTACTCTAATTCAAGTTTGATACGGTGAACTTCATCCGGCTTAAAGGTTTGGCGGGTTTTCAGAGATCATAGTTGTCCTGCATCGCCAGCCAGCTTCCCGGAGTTCGGTCGAGTGCGCAGGAGAGGCGCAAGGCCATTTCGGGGGAGATGCCGCTCTGTTTTTTTAGAATGCGGTTGAGGGTCGAGGCGGCAACGCCGAGCTGCGTGGCCAGATAGCGGCAGCTTAGGTTGCAGGGTTCCATGTAGGTTGCCACAATAAACTCACCGGGATGGGGTGGATTGTGCATATTCATATCTTCAATCGCCTGTGCCGTATCCAACGCGGCGAGCTGTATGCGCAACTTGTTTTTGTGCTGTGCTTCTGGTGAAATCAGTTTTTAACGGGTTTGTAGAAGGTCATGGCGTCGGACTGGGTGCAACCGCCGGCGCAGGCGGTTTTGCAGGGGAGTTCGACTTTCAGGATCCGGCCTTTTTGCACGAGCATTTCGAGCATAGGGTGCAACGCGCTGGATTCGATTTCGAGCGCAAGGGCGATCTCCTGGACGGAGAGCGCCCCGCGGTCATTGAGCAACTTGACGATTGAACTAAGCATGTGCCTCCCCCACATTCCAAGGGGAATTTAGGCAGAATGATTTTGTGACAGAATGCTTTTTTCCAATCACCCGGTTCCGTAGAGAAAAATTATTCTGCCACAAAATCATTCTGCCCCTACCTTCCGTTTCCCGACCATGCGCAGGCCGATGTAGGTGGTGGCTAGAATGGCGGCGCAGAGGCCGAGCCACCCAGCGGAGGCGGCGGGATTAACGGTGAAGATAGCAAGCTGGTAGTAGGCCGTTGAGATCACCCAGGCCAGCACGGTGAGGTAGCTCACGGCAAAGAGCATCCAACGCAGGCCTATCTCTCGGGCGATGGCGGCCAGCGCGGCCACACATGGGGCATAGATAAGAATGAAGAGCAGATAGGCGAATGCGGCTTTGCTGCCGTGCTCTCCAAAACGAGAAACCATGGTTGAATAGGAAGATTGATCGGCCCCTTTCACCTCGGCCATGGCCCCCCCCACACCCAGTGGATCTTTCATCTGATCGAAGAATCCTTCGAAGCCATCAGGGATGGCGGCGAAGGAGTCGATGATGCCTTGCCAGAAATCGAAGGCTTCTTCGGAGCGTCCCTCCTCTTTAGATTCAAGCTGACTGTAGATGGAATCGAGCGTTCCCACTACAGCCTCTTTGGCAAAGATTCCGGTGAAGAGGCCAACCGTGGCAGGCCAGTTTTCGTCCTGAATACCCATGGGACGGAAGGCCGGGGTTACGGCGCGGCTCATCGCACTGAGAACTGATTTCCGGGAGTCGTTGTTCCCGAACGATCCGTCGGTTCCCAGGGAGTTAAGCACGCCCAGAATGGTCACGATAAGGAGAATAATTTTTCCGGCCTGGATGAGGAAGGATTTGAGGCGGTGCCAAGTATGAACCATCACGCCGCTGAACGTAGGTAGGTGGTAGGGCGGAAGCTCCATCACAAAGCTGGAGACTTCGCCTTTGAGGATGGTGTTCTTAAAGAGCAATCCGGTGATAACGGCCAGCGCAATCCCGATGAGGTAGATGCCGAAGATGACGAGCCCGCCCCGTTGCGGAAAGAAGGCGGCGGCAAAAAGGGTATAGACTGGCAAGCGCGCACCGCAGGACATAAACGGGTTCATGAGGATCGCCAGAATGCGGTCGCGCTGGCTCTCCAGCGTGCGGGTGGCCATGATGCCCGGAACGTTACAACCAAAGCCGACGAGCATAGGGATAAAGGCTTTTCCTGGCAGGCCAATGGTGCTGAGGAAATGGTCCATCACAAAGGCCGCGCGCGACATGTAGCCGGAATCTTCGAGAAAGGAGAGGCAGAGGAAAATGAAGAAGATGGGCGGGATGAAGGTGGAGACCGTTTGTACGCCACCGCCCAGACCGTCCGCCAAAATGGTCACCGCCCAAGCGGGTGTGTGGATGGCCTCCAGCAGATGCCCGAAGCCATCCACGAACAGGGTTCCGCTCAGTTGATCAAAAAAGTCAATGAACGGCGCGCCGACATTAATGGTGATGGTGAACAGCAGATACATGATGCCGAAGAAGACCGGGAAGCCGAGAACCCGGTTAAGCACGACCCAGTCTACCGCATCGGAAAAGGTTTTCCGGGCCTTGCTACTACCGGCAGTGACATCGCGGGCGAGACCGTGGATAAATCCGTAGCGACCATCGGCAATGATCATATCGGTATCTTCGCCCACGAGGCGTTCCACCTTTTTGAGCTGTACGTCGAGGTCGGGGAGCTGTGCTTTGTCGGTTCCCAGGATATCCACAGCCAGCTCATCTTTTTCGAGCAGTTTGACCGCCAGCCAGCGGGCGGAAACCTGTTTGCTCAGCGCCACATCGGAGAGGCTGATTTCCAAGGATTGGAGAATTTTTTCGATGTCCTTTTCGTAGGCAATACGAATCCCGGGAACGTGTTTTGTGGCGCTTACCTTTTCGATGGCCGCGCGCAGTTCATCCGTCCCTCTTTTTTTGGAGGCCACCACGGGAATGACAGGGCATCCCAAATGTTTTGCCAAGTGATCGACTTCGATGCGGATGCCGCGCTGCTTGGCCATGTCCATCATGTTAAGCGCCACCACCACAGGCACATTCATTTCCAGCAGCTGGGTGGTGAGGTATAGATTGCGCTCAAGATTCGAGGCATCGATCACATTCACTACCACGTCGGGGGCGTCGAAGAGAATGTGCTTGCGTGCCACCTCTTCATCGGGAGAGAGCGCGGAGAAGGAATAGATACCCGGCAGGTCGGTAACTTCCACCTGCCCGTCCGCATAGTCGTATTCGCCGATCACACGCTCGACCGTTACGCCCGGCCAGTTTCCAACGCGCTGCCGAGCACCGGTCAGTGCATTAAATACGGTGGTCTTCCCGCTATTTGGATTTCCGGTCAGGGCGATTTTCAGCTGTTTCATTTTTGTTTTACATCCAATACATCAGCCTCGTTGCTACGTAATACCAACCGAAATCCTTTCACTTCGATTTCGATGGGACCCCCAAACGGAGCCTTGCGAACCACGGTAAATTCGGCATTCCGGGTCAGGCCCATGCGCAACAGCTTCTGGCGATATTGCGGGTCGGACGTGGCGAAATCCTCAACGGTTCCAGTGTCACCTCTTTTCATTTTTCTCAGTTTCATCTACATCCTCGTGATGTCGTTTAAAAAGCCAATCCCAACTGCACAGTAACCATATCTCCTCGGGCATTGTCGTCGAGTTCTTCAAAATGTAAATATTCCGCCGCCACGGTGGCGTGTTCGTGGAATGCATAGGCCACGACGGCGCCGTAGCTTTGGCCGGGAAGCTTCTCGCCAAATGCCAGCACAGCATCGTAGGTAGCATACAGATCGTCACTAGCCCCAAACATCAGCCCCGCCACAACTTTTTCGTGTAGCTGCACCGATACTTCCAGATTGAGTGCCGCGGGCACATAGTGCCCTCCGTCCAACTGGTATCCATTGAGTGCCGAAACATATTCAGCATTGAGCGTGAGTAGCCCCAGGTAAAGGTTGGCAAAAATACCCGCACCGCCATCCTTTTCATATCCCGGTCGACCCGCAATTTCCTCGCCCACACGAGCGAGGTTATAGGTTTCCATCAGGTCGGAAAGCCAGTAGGCACCAAGTTGGAGTTGTTTGGTTGGAGCCAAGGAAATAGAGGCATAGAAATCGTCGATGGTTGAGTCGCCGCCAGCGCCCACGGCGACGTTCTCCTTCACCTCTCCATTAAATGCGCCCGCGCTCAGGTCGAGCCATGGATTTTCATAACCGATCATCACGCTAACCTTGTTCATCTCGGCCAGTTCGAGTGTCAAGGGATCGGAAATAAACGTAGATTCAAAGTTTCCGACCGGTTGATAGAAGAGCCCGGCTACTAGATAGAAGGGAACCGATTCGGAATTTCCTAGTGCAATATAGGCCTCGTCGATATTGTCGTCTTCCCGCGAATATTGCTCCCAGAGCAAACCCACGTGCCCCATCAGCCACTCGTTCATCACCGCTTCGACATCAAATGCCACGGTGGATAGCACGATGTCGCTCGCGGATTCTCCCCCCAACTTCGAGACGAACCCTTCCACCTCCATCAATACGCCGAATTCCAGACTCTGGAATGTATTGGTTGCCCAGCCGGGAACCTGTTCATGCCCCATGGAACGTTCTGGCTTTTCGGCAATGCCGTTTCCAACGCCAATCAATACAACGACCAGACCCGTAGCTATTCCTTTATTCATTTCAATCTATTCCTTCAGTCATTCACGCCCGCTCACCGGGCCGGGAATGCTAAAAATAATTCAGGTATTTTCTTCAGGCTCAACCTGACAGCATTAATTTTTCAAACAGCGCATGGAACTATCAACCACATAGCGATACTGCTTTCCACAATGGATGATAACTTCCTTCTGACCTTTTCTGAGGATTTTAAAATCAATGCGTATTTCACCAAATCCATCATGCTCCATAAGCATGTTGTACAATGCGTTCATCCTTTTTTTTACATCTTCGTGACAATCCGCCATTCGGCCATTCCCTGCTAAAAATTGCGGCATAATTTAGACGTTATCTAAACAAGGTCAACCCTATTTGCACCTAATTTTGGTGCGCCTAACATTTTGGGTTTAGTGGGAATTTAACTGGAGAACCAAAAGGGAGCCTCTTTACTCTGGAAGCTTGCAGGTTTGACAGCGTTGTGAATCGCACCCTTGCGCCTTGCAAAAGTAGGCTTCGGCACTTTCTTGCCAACTCGCGTTGAAACTGGGGCATTTTTCGGTGTATTCCGCAAAACGAACAAAACGTTGCAGAATATCGTCGGGGATGGTGTGCTCCATCGAGCAGGCAAACTCCTCGGCGGCGGCGCGCTCGACACCCAATACCTGCGTGAAAAAATGTAATAGCGCTTCGTGTTTAATAGCGATTTTACCTGCAATTTCACGGCCCTTGCGGGTCAGGGTCACCGAGGCATACGGGGCATAATTTACCAACCCCTTCTCCGCCAGCGCCTTCAATGCTCCGGTCACCGAAGCCGCACGAACCTTTAAGCGCTCGGCAATATCCTTGGGTCGAGCTCGGCCCTCTTCCCTCGAAAGAAAAAAGATCATCTCGAGATAGTCTTCCTGACTGGCACTGAGTTCAGTGTGGTTCATGGACGTTTATTAACAGACGCCTCCCCCACACCTCAACCTCTCGAAACAAGTTTTTCAAAAAAGAAAGCTCTAGTGGTAGCGGTGTATCTCTACTTGCCCAAAGGAATTCATACGAATAGGAATCGTAGATTTGTCGCAGAAAAAACTTACGTGTGCGGGTGTTTTTTTCGGTGGGGTTTCACCCAAAGGTGGGTGAACTGATAGCGGGAAAATGCCGCGATGAGCCATATCCCGGAAATTAAAATAGAAAGCAGAATCAGGGCAGCCAGTTTTTCGCGGCCGATTTCCCCACTTTGAACACGTTGATAGATCATGGCGAAACAAAATACACCAGCAAGCAGGAAGGCAAAAGCTCCTACGAGAGCTGGGAAGGCCGGACGGTGACGGTACATGAGTGCCATAGTTATTCACACTTCCAGCCATTGCGACCCATCTCAATGGCTGGAAGCATCTCCTTGATTAATAATTAACGACCCAGAAT
>JAUXGY010000306.1 GCA_030621805.1 Kiritimatiellales bacterium
CGGCGGCCGCCTTCGCGCTCATCAACCGATCCGGTCATTTCATTAAGATGCTCGCGTTCGAGGCAAGCCAGTTGCACCTCCGGGGAACCACAGCGCAAGGCGGAACGCGCAACGTCGAACGCCACATCGCCGCCGCCAATCACGATTGAGCGCGACGATGTAAGATCCCACTTTTCACGCATGTTGAAGTCGAATAAAAACGAGAGCCCAATATAAACATCGTCATGATCAGAATTGGGGATGGGAATATTTTTTCCCTTAGCGAGCCCTACACCGATAAAAACTGCCTCGTGTTTTTTCTCTAGTTCAGCAAAGGAGATATCTTTGCCCACATCAACTCCGCGTTGTACGTCAATATTGGAAAACTGCTCAATTGAAGCAATTTCTGAAGCCACGACATCCCGACTTAAGCGGTTGATCGGAACGCCCTGCACCAACTGGCCACCGGAAACCTCCCAGCGTTCATAAATCGTTATGCTGTAGCCGAGCCGAGCAAGATCGTGAGCACAGGTGTAGCCCGCGCAACCCCCACCAATAATGCCAACCGATTTCCCGTTGAGTTTAGGATCAAGCGAGCCAGGAGAAATGGAATAGGTCAGCGGAGTTTGCAAATCACCATTTTCCGGCCCGAGCTTGTCGGTCAAATACCCCTTGATGTTGCGGATCACGACTGCCTCATCAACATCGGAACGTCGGCAACCCTTTTCGCACGGGGCCCCGCATATCTTTCCGCAAATAGAAGCAAAGGGATTCGTGGCTCGGGAAATGGCGTAGGCTTCGTCCAGCTTTCCCGCCACGGTGGCCACCAAATACCCTCGGGCATCCGTTTTTACAGGACATGAGTTGCGGCAGGCAACCTCCGCTTCATAATACTCATTGGTCGGCAACTCAACTTTGATCTTCTGCTGTATCATCGCTCGCGCATCCCTTTATTTTGGGCAACCTACAAAACATGTGTAAAACAATCACGTCTTAAATTTACGCACTTTATTACATCACCGAAAAACAATTTCAACCTCAAACTGGTATTTACATACCTATTTAAATCCTCCCCGCTAATCAGAGCGGATTTCAGGACAACCGACCGGGTTCATCTGGCTCAAAAAAGAGCGGAAACACGCGTTATTTTGAACCAAATAAAGCCAAAACAGTTCTCGCAATTCTATATTCCCAACCGTACCGTACTCGCGGATTGGAAACGATCCCCCCTTGAAATAAGGGTGCGTAAATGAATGCCCGGTTGTTTTTAATACGTGAAGCAATCGAGTTTGTGTAATAAAGGTCGGCAACGGCCCGTTTAGGAGTAAAGAAAGTTATGTCAGAACAACTAGAGACCGGTATTGTAAAATGGTTCAACGATGAAAAAGGCTTTGGCTTCATTGCCCGCGACAGCGGCGAGGATGTATTCGTCCATTTCACAGCGATCAACAGCGAAGGCCGACGCAGCCTACAAGAAGGACAAAATGTGTCCTTCGAAGTCACTGCCGGCCAAAAGGGTCCCCAAGCTGAAAACGTTACTGCGGTTTAGCTAGACCCCGCCGGTTCTCCGGCAAACCCAAAGGTTGGAAGTCCACTGTGGTCTTCCAATCTTTGGCCCCTTCTTCACAAATCCCCCACAGGTTTCCGGCCTTTCGCTCAGAAACCCCTTCTTTTTTTGCGCCACCAGAAAACTCAGGCGCAGGAAAACTCCAACAAATCGTTTTGCTTTCAAAAGCAGGCTCCATATAGTCCCAAGCATGACGCACTACATCCACAATATTAACCCTATCGTGTTCGAACTGGGTGGCCCGCTCGCCGTGCGCTGGTATGGACTTTCCTACCTCCTCGGCTTTATCGCCGCAATCCTGTTACTTCGCAACTGGTCAAAAAAGGGCGAGTTCGAAGTCCCCCTGACGGAAGCCAGCAATTTTGTGGTGATGCTGGCCTTCTTCGGGGTCTTCCTTGGAGGACGGCTTGGCTATGTGCTGCTCTATGGATTTGATGAATTCCTGAATAATCCGCTCTCCGTTTTCAAGGTTTGGGACGGAGGCATGGCCAGCCACGGCGGGTTCGTCGGTGTCATCCTCTTCATGGTGTGGTACGCACGAAAGCACAACCACTCGTTCTGGAACCTAGCCGACAACATGGCCTGCACCGCTTCACTTGGGTTCGCGTTCGGGCGGTTGGCGAACTTTATCAATGGCGAACTGTGGGGGCGCGTCACCACATCAAAACTAGGCGTTATTTTCCCGCAGGAAATCGGATTGAACTACGGTCAGTATGATCGCCCCATGATCGAAAAAATGGTTGCGGCCGGCGAGCTTTTACCTCGGCACCCCTCGCAACTCTATCAAGCCTTCGCTGAAGGCTTCCTCGTTTTCGGAATTATGCTGCTTCTGCGCCACACGGCATGGGGTAAACGCCCCGCCGCATTGAGTGCTAGCTATCTCGTTCTCTACGCCCTCGCCCGCATCGCCATGGAATTCGTTCGCGAGCCCGACAGTACCATCTACTTTGGATGGCTAACCAAAGGCCAGCTCTATTCCATACTGATGATTCTTACCGCTTTTATTATCGTCTGGAAACAGCAAGCCCGAAGGACACAAACTTGAAGCGTATAACAACTTAAAACCTTTTCGGTATTCTCCCATTCCTCGCAAAGGCGCGGAGCGCGCAGAGAATTTATCCTCATGCACTCTGCGATCTCTGTAGCTCTGCGAGGAAAATGTTACAGGTGAGCGGCGCGATATGAAGATTGTGTACCCCGCTAGTTTGGGTTCAAGTCTGTATTATAAACAATTCCTAAAAATAAAATCTAGGAGATTTTGACCAAATAAGTAGGTCAGTGTGCCAAATATAATTGCTGATATAGATACTAGAAGAACGACACCTATTGGCTGAGCTGACTCTAGATATTTAGCTACGAACAAATATCCAACCAAGGTTCCGAATGCCATCCCAGAAAGTGTGTTGATAATTTTGACTTTCATTGGTTTTTCATTCGAACAAATGATTCCCTTGGCTTTTTTGTAAATGGTCTTACTTGCCCTGAAGCGTCATAAGGAATTCGAGGTTCGTATTCGTTTTCTTTAAGCGGTTAATCAGCAGCTCCATGGCCTCAACCTGCGGCACATCCTTGAGTGCCTTGCGAAGCGTCCAGATGCGTTGTAGTTCATCGGGATGCAAGAGT
>JAUXGY010000139.1 GCA_030621805.1 Kiritimatiellales bacterium
TCGCAGAGGCTCCGAAGTCTCGCGAGTTTTCAACCTGCGCCCCTCCAGCCGACAGGTATCCTTTCTCCATCATCAACGCCGAACCTGATTTCCAGGCACAAAAAAAGACGAAGAGTTGCCTCCCCGCCTTTTTTCTATAGGGCGTCGAAACGCCTGTTCTACCGCATTACTCCGTCGTTAAAACTTGGTAGAAGGTTTGGTCTTCCGTGATGGGTACCGTCAGGGTGTTGGTTCCTAAGACCGAAGGGATGGAAGTATAATCCTGCCAACCTGCAATAATGAGGTTGGAGTTGGTTTGCACCACGTAGGTCACGCCGGCAATCCCCACCCATGAAAGCTCCATTTCAGTTCCAGCGGAAACGGGGCCGGAAATCGAAAGGGTAACACGGTCAAGGGGGATTTTCCGCGAGAGTGTTTTACCATCCGCGCTAACGGCGAATTCATTGGCGAAAACAGTCGCGTCAATAAGGGTCTCATCATAATACCACCCACCGCCGGTCAGCACTGCTTCCCATTCGCTGGGAGCGACAAAGGCGTCGACCGTAAATGATCCTAACCAAGTCGGATGAATATTGATGTGGCCGGCCGCTGCAACTGGAGCTCCAGTTGTAAGGATTGTTGCATCCCCATCAATCTGTACGGGTATATTGGCATTGCTGGCTTGGAGTGCATCCGCAGTGATCGTTCCGCCAAGGAGATGCAGTACGCCGTGACCGGACCAGCCGTTAAGAATCAGATTCCCGCCACCCGCAGTAAGGGTTCCCCCGCTATTCACAGTGACCACAACATTTTGCCTAAGAGAGAGAGATCCTCCCGAAGTAACGGAAGCACCGTTATTTACATTGATATCAGTCGTAGTCCCCCAAAAAGAAAAACCAGCCGGCGCGTCTATAACCCCACCATCCATGGTGTAGGTCGAATTTTTGAAGAAAAATGAGGTTCCAAAGGATATGGTCCCGGCCGTCTGATTGATGGTCGCTGTGGTTTGGTACTCCTCTCCGGCGGTCACCGTTCCATCCACTGCAATCGTTCCTATATTATATAATACTCCGGGTAAGTCATAGCTCCAGTTCGCAGCGTCCGTTAGATTCCCTCCAGCAAATATGGTATCATCGGTTGGTGAGGGAGAGGGAATGTAGATATTGAGGGTTGCTGTATCTGTATTGCCGTTCCCGTCGTCCACCACCACGGTAAAGGTATTGGTGTAGATATCGTCGGGCGTTCCGGACAGGGTGCCGTCTGAGCCAATGGACAACCAGCCACCACTCATGTTCGTGTAGGTCAACGTGTCGCCGACGTCAACATCCGTTGCACTCCCCGCGATGGTACCGGCATAGACCACATTGTAGGTGCCATCGGCTACGGAAAACTCGTTGGTTGTGAATTCGGGCGCACTACCGATCATGGGGATATAGATTTTCAGGAGAGCACTGTCGGTACCAAACTTCCCATCATCCACCATCACCGTGAATTCGTTCGTTCCAATGGTGTCCGGTATTCCGGTCAGGGAGCCGTCTGATGCAACGGTCAACCAGCCGCCGCTAGTGTTCGTGTAGCTCAACGTGTCGCCGTCTACATCCGTTGCGCTACCTGCGATCGTTCCGGTGTAGGCTACATTGTAGGTGCCATCGTCTTTCACAATGGGGTCGTCCGTGAAAACAGGATCGTTGTTCGGTGGAACGAAGATGACGCTCAGGTTTGTACCTCCGGTAACGACGAAAAGTGAGGCGAAGGCAGCGGCATCAATCTCGGTACCTTCATAATACCATCCGCCGCCGGTCAGTTCTGTTTCCCAATCGGAACCAACATGGACTTCGACCGAGAATGATCCCGTCCAGGTTGAACTAAAATTGACGTAGGCGCCCGATGATACACTGGGAGCTGAGACGGTAGTGATCTCCGCATCCCCGCCAATATTCACTTTCAAGCGATCATTGGACTGGCTCGCGAGCTCACCCGCGGTAATCGTTCCGCCCAATAGATTCAACTCGCCGGCGGTGTAGACAGCGTTCTTGCTATCGACGTACAGTGTCCCGCCGACCGTAAGAATTCCTCCGCTATTCACGGTGAGCTTACCGGATTGATAGAGATTGACATTCCCCGCAGCAAGGAAGCTGGCCCCATTATTTACAGTGATGTCGGTAGAATCGCCCCCCCAAATGTCCATCGGGTCCGACGACGTATCTAAAGTCCCACCATCCATGGTGTATATCGCATTTTTGACCATAATCCTACCTGATGAGTTATCTATGGTCCCGGCCGTCTGAGTGATGATCGCGCCTACAATTTCTATAGGGACTGTTGCCACTCCATCCACCGCAACGGTTCCCGGATTGGTTGAGCTTGGAAACCCACTACTCCAGTTTCCTGCGGTGATGAACTCTCCGCCGTTAAAGGTCGTCTGTGCGCTGGCTGCGCCTATACATGCTAAAACTGCAATTGTAGCTATAATTTTCGACTTCATCTTGCCTGCCTCCTTTTTTTAACTCTCCCTTGTTGCCGCGCACTCACGCGACAAACTCTCTGTTAACACAATAAATTGTATGGAACGCGGGATATGACACATTATTTTTTTAGTTCCTCTCCGCCTCTAACCTTCCCTATTTGAGTGACCAAGCTACACGGATAAACCGATCTTGTCTTTGCGATTTTGCGCGGAGTTTTTGTGATTTTGCGCATAAAATGAATAGGAAGCCTTTTTGAACTTTAAAGGTGTAGTGTCGTTTCACCCCCGCAGGGGGACAACGACTGGCCGTGCAGGGGTTGCTCGCGTGCAAAAGAAAATATACAGAATAATTATGGACAGAATAATTGCTGAGATACCGTTCCTGAGAATCATTCTGTCCATAATTATTCTGTAAAAAATGCGGTGTAAACAGCATTTCAACTGGAGGCGGGAGGGGTTGCAACCGCGAAGGAACGCAAAAATGGAAGGCTTGGAAGTTCTCCTTTGCGTTCCTTGCTTTTTTTTCGCGGCCAATACCCGATATTTATCCGACGGATCGATAAGAAAAAGCACCATTACATTGTAAAACAAGGGGTTTCGGAGGCTCAACCCCCCGATTTTCTGTCGAGAGCCTCCATCCATTTATGCGCAAAATCACAAAAACTCCGCGCAAAATCGCAAAGACAAGATGGGTTTATCCACGTAGATTACGGGTCACTTAGGTAGGTAAAGGCAGAAGGAGGGCAAGATGAAAGTGGAAACAATGGCTACAAAAAATTGTATCACCCCCTCGACGCTGGAACAAACCTATGAACTGTAATTAAATTAACCCATAAAAACAGGAGAGCTAGAAATGAATAAAGTAAAACTTAGTATTATCGCAGTATTCGCCGTTTTAGCGGCAACCAGCCAGGCGGAAATGATCACCGACGGAGACTTCTCACTGACCCCCGTGGCTACTCCAGGTTTTAATCAGACCACCGGCACTTGGCTCTGGGACGGGGCCGAGGTTGCACCAAGGGTAGATATCGACTCTAGGTGGGGCGGCGGTACTGACCACTACGCCTCAGCCAGAAGCTTAGAATACGGAGCCATCTTCCAAACCACGAGTGAACCCATTGTATCAGGTGAAAATTATACACTGACAGCTACAGCATTCAATACTTATAATGTCAACCGAGGCAATGCCGTGATCGCTGCTCGGCTTTATTATATGGATGGGGTAACTCGGACTTACATTCCTGGAGCTGAAGATAGCTACACAGGTTCAGCTAGTACAGAGTGGACTACTACTGACTCCACCATGTCGATTAGCTACACCGGAGCGGGTGCCGCAGTAGGCAATAATCTTGGCGTTGAATTTTCATGGGAGGGCGGAACCGCTAACGGAAGTTGGATAGGCCTCGATAAAGTTTCGGTCATCCCCGAGCCTGCAACGCTGGGCATGGTAGCCGCGTTTGGTGGAGCGATCCTCTTTATCCGCCGCAAGCTGATGATCTAATCTTCTAATTAGATCATGACCGACAGATCCCCGTTGGCTTGTGCCGACGGGGATTTTTATTTGCCCGGAAAAGCCGGCCAATCCTGTCATAAAATCCTCCTGTCTAACATCCGTGCTGAACTGCTCTTGCAGAGAAATCGGACAGGATCATTGAATGACAGGATTATTATTCGATGCAGGTGACAAAACTCTTATTTGCTGACTGAGTACTAAAGCATTTAAAATTTACAAGCCGGTTCAGGCCAACGTCGCCCTGCGCTTATTGTTGTTGGGAAAGCTGTAGGGCGGGGGCCGAGACCCCGCCGTGGCAGGAGAGCCATGCGCACGCCCCGCGATCTCGGATCGCGGCTACACCAGAGGCGGCACATTATTCATCCGGCCGTAAAACAGGAGGCCTTTTTAACTTTAAAGGTGTAGTGTCGTTTCACCCCCGCAGGGGGACAACGACTGGCCGTGCAGGGGAAACACTTGAACCTCTCTTTTAAAATCCCATCCTGTTTACACCACATTTCTTCAACGCAAAGACGCCAAGTGCGCAACGTTTCGCAGAGAAAATCCTTTGCGACCCTCAGCGTTCTTTGCACCTTTGCGTTGAGCCTCTATCTATCTTTCTCTCTCTGCTCGGAGCGTAGCGACCCTCAAGCGTAGCGGTTGTGAAGTAACCCTCTTTTCACAACCGAGATTGGGAGGCAGGCAGAGAAATGACTTCATGTACAGAGAGGCAACACGGCCTTTTTTTCAAAAAGAACCGTGTCCCACAACGTAGGGCGGAGGGCTCGGCGTTGATAATGGAGAAAGGTGTAGGACGTGCCTCCCGAAGGGGGCACGTTTCGGGGGAATGGGACTCCAGGGTGCCGTGCTTGACGCGGCTACATGCCGTACATCTCGATGACTTCCTTTTTGGTTTTTCCGAGAATGTCGTATTTTTCGCCGACCTTCTTGAAGGCCGCTAGGGCTTTGTCGAGGTGGTGAATTTCGTGCCCGGCGGAAATCTGCGTCCGAATCCGAGCCTTTCCGTTGGGGACCACGGGGAAGCAGAAGCCAATGGCGTAGATGCCCTCGTCATAGAGCGCCTTGGAAAAGTCCTGAGCAAGCTTTGCGTTGAAGAGCATAACGGGGACGATCGGCGTATCGCCGTCCTGAAGGATAAAGCCGGCGTCGAGCAGCCCCTTTCTCCAGTATTCGGTGTTGGCCTCTAGCTTATCGCGTCGCTCGGTGTTGGCGGAGAGGGTATCGATCACCTTCAAAACACCTGCCACGATGACCGGTGCCATGGTGTTGGAGAAAAGGTAGGGCCGGGCCTTTTGACGGCACATTTCCACCATCTCCTTCCGCCCGGAGACACATCCGCCGGAGGCGCCGCCGAGGGCTTTGCCAAAGGTGGTGGTGATGATGTCGATCTGGCCGAAGACGCCGCATTTTTCGTGGGTTCCGCGACCGGTCTTGCCGATGAAGCCGGTGGAGTGTGAATCGTCGACAAAGAGCATGGCATCGTATTTTTCGCAAAGAGCCACCATTTCATCGAGTTTGGCGGTGTCGCCGTCCATGCTGAATACGCCGTCGGTGATGACGACCTTGAGCCGCTTGTCGGCGTGGAGGATCAGTTTCTTTTCGAGATGTCCCATGTTGGAGTGTTTAAAGGTGTCGTGCTGGGCGCAACAAAGGCGGATGCCGTCGATGATCGAGGCGTGGACCAGGCGGTCCGAGATCATGATATCCTCTTCATTCAGGATGGCCTCAAAGACCCCGTCGCCGTCATACTCATACTCATGGAACAGAATGCCTCTCGGGGCCTCAACCGCGCCCGCCC
>JAUXGY010000429.1 GCA_030621805.1 Kiritimatiellales bacterium
ATGGAGGTCCTTAATTCTTATTGGGTGGCGGAGGATGCCGCACGGCATCTGGCCCGTACGGAACTGATTGACGACTGGATTGAAGAGGCCGGAACAGATGGGTTCCTTCCGCTACATAAGGCCATTCACGATCATCTAGGGTTGCACTACTTTACGGTAGACGAAAAAGAATCGCTTCTCAAATATATCCATTCGCGCGAGGTCGACTCCCTAATGCTCGATCAAATCCGGGCCGCATCGAGCCTGTTCCTGATGAACCGCTACTCCCGAAATGTGCCGGACCGTCGCGCAGAGGATATCGGACGCTATCTGGCTCGGCCCGATCTGGACGATGCGGAAAAAATCCGCTTCTTGACGTATGCCAAGTCCGAGCAACTTGCCGGACTTCTCCAAACCCCTTCCGCTCGTAAGGGCATCTTGGATGCCGTGGACCGGGAGGATGCGTTGCTTGAAAAATATGCCATTTCCATTCTGGAGCTATATCCCGTTCCGGTTAACGAAAACGAGTTTGCGCCATATAACAAAATCACCGATCACTTGCTTGATGGACGTTCCATTAAAATGACTGCCGCATCGGTCGCACGGATATTTTTTGCCATGGGCCGCGAGGCCGAGGCCATTAAGCTTTTGAATACGCAGTCGAAAGAGCTAGTGCACCCGGCGCTGTTCATGGCCGCGCTCGAAGGCGGCGCACAGGAGTGGTGCGGCAAGCAGCTGGACGCATGGAGCCAGCAAACACCCGCTGAGCAGATGAAAGCTCGCACCGACTTCGACAAAGGCATGGCGGTTCTTGCCGCGAAGCAAGTGCTTCAACGCCGTCAGGAACTACGTAGTAGCGGGGTTCTGTGGACCGATGCGCATGCTCAGGCGAGTGTGGAGTGGTTGGGTCGGTGGAATGAGAAGGCGGAATCGATCAGGTTCTGCCCCTTGCACAGAACGTTTAACGGAATATTCGCTGCTATCCCCGAGGATTCCAATGCTCGGAAAACGGTTGAACAATATGTTCACTCTCTCGAACCCGGAGGTCGGGTCGCCGATCAGATCAAGGCTTCGTTCGCAATGGACAAGCTCACCGAGGCACCACGGAAAAATCGGGGTCAACTTCTTGCCGATATTCAGCGCTACCTTTCCCGTGCCGATCTGGATGATTTCGGGAAGATGGGCTTCATCGCAGGAAATAGTGGGAAGGTGCCCGGATTAATTGAAACTTTCCCAGGGCACAAAGAGGTGGTCGGATCTCTGCAACGTAACGGAGGTTTGGAAGAAAAATATGGATCGCTTGTTTTGCAGTTCTATCCTTTGCCTGCCAACGATACAGAGCACCCGCTATACAACCGGATCGCAGACCAGACCTTGGATGTGTTCAGGCAGGCAACGGGCGAAAAAAAGAACTCCCAAGAGTATCGGGATAAATTGGGCGCTCATCTGCGTACTCTCTTCGCGCTGGGACGGACCGAGGATGCGTTGAAGATTCTTGATGACGACCTGCTGAGATTCCACTGGCGGGTGGATGCTTTTACCGTTGCGCTTCAAAATAATGAGATAGATTGGTGCGCCCGGAATTTGGTGGAGCTATTGTGCTGGACAACGCCGACGGCCGCCGGGAATTTCGGTGATCTTCCCGGAGCGCGCAAGGGGCTTTCGCAGGTATTGGAAAAAATCGATGCCCCCGACCGGAAGCTGGTGGCAGAAATTTTCTTCGAGGCCACTTTCTCGAACGGCGAAAAATCGGCGGAACTGGAGCAATTGGCGATCCGGTTCGAAACGCATGTTTTCTCCAACTGGATCTATGCCGTTCAGGCACGCGATATTCTTGAACAGGCCGGTGTAATCGAGGCTCTCGTGATGGATCCAGCGGCCAAGGCTTGGGCCGACGAGGGCGGTGTGGATGATCTGATCACAGATCTACAAGGAATGTTTCCGGCAAGATGGGCGGTGTTTAAAAACTATCTCAACGGATTGATGGACGAAGGTAAGATTGGTGAGGTGGCGGATACAAAATTAGTGAAGGACACCCGGTTTTTCAGTACCCATTTTCTAAATTGTGCTCTCCTCGACCCTGAATCCAAATCTTCCTACAAATGGCCCGGGGTATGGTCAGGACAGGGAGAGGAGCCCAT
>JAUXGY010000212.1 GCA_030621805.1 Kiritimatiellales bacterium
CGAAGGAGCTGGGCGTAGGGTATTCGTCAGTCAGCGTGAAGGGCGGCAGACTCTACACGATGGGCCATGAATCCAGCGAAGAGAAGGCCGGTACCGATACGGTCTATTGCCTCGATACCGAAACAGGTGAAACACGATGGAAGCACACCTATTCCTGTGAAACGGGAAAGTTTAAAGGGCCGCGAGCGACGCCGGTAGTCGATGGAGCGAATCTTTACACGGTGAGCCGCGCAGGAAAGGTGATTTGCTTTGACGCAGAATCAGGCGCGGTTAAGTGGCAAGTCGAGGTACTCGACCAGACCGGAAACGAAAATATTCGCTGGGGAATTTCCTCTTCCGCCGTCATCGAGGGCAGTCTACTGTTATTGAATATTGGCGATGCCGGGGTGGCTCTGAATAAAGATTCGGGGGCGGTGGTCTGGAAAAGCGAAGGTAAACCGAGCTATGCGACTCCTGTTGTTTTCGACCACAAAGGAACTCCTTGCGCGGCCATCTTTTCGACCCCTGGCCTTCAGATTGTGGAGGTGAAAACGGGTAAAAAGATCGCCCACTACGAGTGGGTAACTAAATACAACATTAATGGTGCCGATCCACTGATTCTCGGCGACCGGATCTTTATCTCCTCCGGCTACGACCGCGAATGCGCCATGCTTGATTTTTCCTCCGGAAAGTTGAAAAAAGTGTGGAATAATGAAGCCCTTAAAAACCAGTTTAGCGGTAGCGTTTATATCGACGGCTACATCTATGGCGTTGATGGACAGACCAAGAAGAAAGGGCACCTTCGCTGCATCTCCGCCGAGGATGGCTCCGAACAGTGGAGCATGCCCATTGGTTTTGGTTCGCTCATTGCCGCCGACGGAAAGCTGATTGCGTTGGGTGAAAAGGGCACACTCTACTTCGCCGAAGCGACTCCTGAAAAATACAACGAAATCGCGACGATTGAAACGGGGCTAACCCAACTCTGCTGGACCCCGCCCGTACTGGCCAATGGCATGGTCTATTGCCGCAACGATAAAGGAACGCTCGTCGCCGTCGATGTCCGATAACAAGTCCATCCTGATTTGCCAGTGCGCCGAACGAGGGCTATTGAATGTAGACGTGATTGCGTCAGCAGACAGCAATCTTTCCTGCCTCGTTGCGTCAGAAGAGAGCACGGTTGTCTCCGACCTCTGCCGTGCCGCCGCCGAAAAAGATCCAATCCTTGAAAAAGGATTTTCAGCGATACATGCCTGCCATCCCCGCGCGGTCCGCGCCCTCTTTGAATTTTCGGGCAACCCACTCCCCGAATCCGCTAAGCTCATCAACCACCGCAACCCGGCAACTCGGCAACCCGGCAACCCAACAACCGAAACCAACCCGGCCTGGTATCCCGTCCTTGATTATGACCGCTGCACGAGCTGCGGGCAGTGCTTCGACTTTTGCCTTTTCGGGGTCTATGAGAAGGACAACGCGGGTAGGGTAGTGGTGGCCCATCCCGAGAGCTGCAAAAACAACTGCCCTGCTTGTGCGCGTATTTGCCCCGAAACCGCCATCATTTTCCCTAAGGTTGGAGAGTCACCGATCAACGGTGCGGAAATCACGGATGAAGACGAACTCAAGGCCAACGTGAAAATCAACGTCGACGAAATCCTTGGCGACGATGTCTATGCTACTCTAAACGCCCGCAAGCAAAAGCGGCGATCACTACTCAATCAAAAGAAGATTGAAAAGGCGTTGGCGGAACGAAAGAAATGTTCGGAGAAAAAGTCATGAGCGCCAGCCTAATGAAGCGCATGCTGACCGAGCCCGACAAGCGACTCCTATGGAAGTTTGCCTACAACTTTGGCTTCAAAGGCATGCGCTCGATCGAAAAATTCCAAAAGCGCCTGAAGCAGGGTGAATATTTCTCCGCCTTCCTCTTCGTTTCCGTCACCAACGCCTGCAACCTCGCTTGTCAGGGGTGCTGGGTTTCGCAGTCCAGCCCGCCGAAACAGATTGCACCCGATACCCTCGACAACCTCATTACCGAATGCAAAGCACAGGGGGCTTATTTCTTCGGCATCCTTGGCGGTGAACCCCTGCTCTACGACGGACTCCTCGACGTATTTGAAAAGCATCCCGACTGCTACTTCCTGCTCTTTACCAATGGCATGATGATTACGGATGCCGTCGCCAAGGAAATGCGGCGCATTGGAAATATTAGTCCGCTCATCAGCATCGAAGGGCTCGAAGAAGTCAGCGATGTGCGCCGCGGTGGGGAAAGCGTCTACGAGCAATCGATGGCGGGGCTGGCCAACTGCACGAAAAACCGCCTTGTCACCGGGGTCTGCACCAGTGTCTGTAAATCCAATATTGACGATCTCGCGAATGAAAAATTTGTGAACGACGTCGCTGCGCTCGGTGCGCACTATCTTTGGTACTACATCTATCGTCCCGTCGGCCCAAACCCAACCCCCGAACTGGTGCTGGACGATGGGCAAGTGCGTGCGCTCCGTCGCTTTATCGTCGATATCCGCCTCAAGGCTCCGCTCATGGTGATTGATTCCTATTGGGACGACAAAGGCAATGCGCTCTGTCCAGCGGCGGTCGGTATTGCCAATCATATTAGCCCCGAGGGCTACATCGAACCCTGCCCGCCACTCCAGTTTGCCAAGGATAATATTGGTGACGGAACGGGGCTCTACGACATCTTCAATCAATCCGATTTCCTAGCCAAGTTCCGCTCCATGTGTTGCGACACCACGCAGGGATGCATCATCATGGAGCATCCCGAAACGCTGGCTGACTTCATTCAGACCGAGGATGCAACCGATAGTTCCGGGCGTGGAACCCTGCTCGACGAGCTGAACCAAATGTGCCCCTGCGGAAGCCACCACCAACCCGGTCAGGAGATCCCCGAGCGTAGCTGGGCCTATCGTTTTGCCAAGAAAAACTGGTTCTTTGGATTTGGAGCGTATGGATGAACAAAACGAAACCATCCTACGGGGTTCCCGCCGAGAAGACGGAGCGCAGCGAAGTAAAGCAAGCTGTTGCTGATTATGTGCTGGCACATAACCTTGTCCCGCCACTCTCCATGGAAGAACTGCGCGATCACGCCTCGCACCTCACCACTCAATCCCCAGGCCTCCTCGATTACACCATGGTATTGCTCAACAATGCCGTATGGCGCGACACCGTAGCCTCCATTCCCTATGAACGCCGACTGCTTCTCCTCCCGCAATGCCTTCGCGACTTCAAGAACTGTCCGGCCGAGATCGACGAGTTTGGCCTGCTCTGCGAAGAGTGCGGGCGCTGTAGTATCGGCGAGCTTCAATCGCTCGCCGAAGAGCTCGGCTATGTCGTGCTCGTGGCCGAAGGCTCCACCGTCGTTTCCAAGCTGCTCGAAGGCGGAAAAGTCGATGCCGTCATCGGGGTCAGCTGCCTCAATGCACTTGAAAAATCGTTCCCGCACATGGCTGATGGCGCCATCCCCGGTCTCGCCATTCCGCTCACGATCGATGGATGCATCGGAACCGAAATGGATGTTGCTCATGTTCGCGAAGCGATCCGGCTTAAATCCTCCAAACCGTGGAAAAACCAGGTCGATACCCAGGCGATTCGAAAAATAGTCGATACTTGGTTTGAGGCCTCTGAGGATTGGAATGCCGAAACCCGCACCGAGCAGATCGCTCATGCGTGGTTGCTCAAAGACGGAAAGCGATGGCGACCGTTCCTGCTCGCCTGCACCTATAGCGCGCTCAACGAAGGCTCCACTGATTTTCCTGAAGATATTCGCCACCTCGCCCTTGCGGTCGAATGCTTTCACAAGGCTTCACTGGTTCACGACGACATCGAAGATGACGATGACCTACGCTATGGCGAGCCCTCCCTGCACAAGAAATTTGGGCTTCCCGTTGCGCTCAATGCAGGCGATCTGCTGGTCGGCGAAGGCTACCAATGGATTTCCTCCGTTGAAAATCAAACTGCGGAACTCCTGCGTATTGCCGCCAAAAACCACCGTACGCTCTGCATCGGGCAAGGGGAGGAATTGTATGGCCTATCTCAGAAAACGCCCTTTTGTTCTAAGGAAATCATTGAAATATTTCGCCGCAAGACGGCCCCCGCCTTTGGGGTTGCCCTTCAACTTGGTGCCGTCGCCTCCGGGGCCGATACCGCTCTACTCGAAACCCTCCAGGCGTTCAGCGAATCCCTGGGCATCGCCTACCAAATTCGCGATGACCTCGAAGAATACAACTCCGGCGAATCCCATGACCTCCGAGCATCGCTTCTCCTTGCTCTTGCACAAGAGGAAGAGGGGTCAGAAGAGGGGTCAGTCCTCGGATTTCAGTATACTGAAATCCGAGGACTGACCCCTCTTCTGACCCCTCTTCCTCTTGTGCAAGAGCAAGG
>JAUXGY010000253.1 GCA_030621805.1 Kiritimatiellales bacterium
CCGATGTTCCAAAAGTTGAGACGGGGCCAGTTTCGTCCAGCGCAACGGCCACTTCGAAACGCTCCACACCGGGTGTGGTACTGAACCATTCCAGCGTTAAACCTGGAGAGGCGATTGCCGTTCCGGTGGAGTCAATCCCTTCCAGAATGGGGGTGGGGAGATCGACGCGTGGAGACACCTCAACACAGCGGATAAAGAGCATCGGCCCGGCATTTCCGTGTTCGTCGAAAAGCTGAGAGTAATAGCAAATGGTTCCGCCGTTTACCGATCCACCAGTTTGGTCGGTAAAAACAACGCCGTCCACCTCATCCATTTCGCCTTGGTGAATTAAGGTCCGTGTTCCGCCGTCGACTCGACGATAAACCCGCACGGTTTCAGCGCCTTCAACTGCCGGAATCGACAGCATGGGAAATACGATAATCGGGCCTGTTCCCCAAAAATGTGGGCCAGGCGTTGGGCCGGGATCATCGGCCGGAATCGAAATGGCGGCCACGGAAATATCGCCGCGGAATTCATACCGGGTGGTGGGGCCGTCGGGCTTTTCATCGGCCTTAACTGCCCACTCGCTGATCTTTCCTGTGGAGCTACCGACTCGGCAAAAATAGGAGACTCCAGATTCATTGGGGTTGCTTACGGTATCCAGAAAGTAGTTTTTCGAAACTTCGTCTGTCCCGTCGGGAAAATGGATCCGCACGGATTTGATGATATTGCTTTCCGATCCTGCGCCCTGGTAATTTCCCCAGTGCCAGCCAAATTGCGCCCATGCAATCGGCAGGGTGGTGCTAGGCAACTTACAGGCTAATTGAACATTGGCCGGAGCAGGCAAAACCACGGGGGCCACTTGATGATCGAAGGTCGCCTCGGGAACCTCGCCTTGGATGGTGATGACCACGCCAGTGGCAGGCGGTGGGCCAATCCAATCGCGGACGAGTCCGGCGGACGGGGCGCTGTTGCCGGAGAGGTTGTTGCCACAGCTGGCTTGGTCTTCCGCGCGGACCGAGTACCAATAGGTTCGGCTAAAATCGTTGGAGGAAAGCGAGTGGTCTTCATAGTAGATTCGGGTGTCGTTCGTATCGGCATCGATGGGCCCCGCTATTCGGTTGGCCATGGCCGAGGCGGCGTTGCTCTGCATATCGGCGATGCCGGTGTGGCGGTAGACATAGTAGTTGGCGGTATCGGTGTCGGCGGGGTCGTGCGCCCAAGACACTTCGATCCATTGAGTGTGCACGCCGCTGATAAAATCGTTGATCGTGCGGGTGCGGACGGCGTGAGGAACAGACGGAGCAAAGCGATCGCACGGGAAGGTCATGAAGCCGTCGGAGAGATGGCCGTCGCGACCGAGCAGATCGAGAGCCGAGACGAAGTAATAATAGTTGGTTCCATCTTCGAACGGTGTTCCACCGGAGAGGCCATCGTTATCGTCGACGGCGAACCAGGTGTTGGAGGTTGCGGTGGCGGGGTCGGGTAAAAGTGGCGCGCGGTTTACCTTTACGATCTGGCTTTGATTCGCAACCAGATCGGCAATATCACCGGCGGGGGGCGAGTTGGTGTCGTACCCTTTTGATTCGGCGAATGATTGGTTGATGCGATAGAGGTTGTAGCCAAACTGGAGAAGCGAGAGGCGTTTTAGATCGTCGGGAATATCCCAGCGCAGGCGAATGTTCAGGTTGCCTTTTGGCGTGGTGTCGGGCACGCGGACGAGTGGCCCCGGAGCCGGTAGTACGAGGGGGTTTCTGCTTTCGAGCTCCAGCCGACCGATCACTTCGCCGGTGGTGTGATCTCGGATTTCAAAGGTGGAAAATCCGGCCGAAGGAATTCGGCAGGCAAACCCGTGTCCGATTGCCATGGCGACGGAGGGATGCGCCCGACCGATGAAAATTAGGTTTTGATAGAGTTCTGGATCGGCCTGCGATCCGGTGATGAGTGCAGCCAGTCTTTCGGGTAGCTTATCGTTTTCTGCAAGGGCTCCGCCCGGTTTCGCACCGTCATAGAGGGAATCTACTGAGGCGGTCAGGTTCGTCCTATTTTCGCCGAGCGCTTTCCCGTGTTCCAGTAGCAACGCGATACTGCGCGGGTCGGTGATTTGCTGGGCGCGGCCTTTCAGAACAAAGGGGTTTCCAGAGCCAATCCCGCCGTCGGCCCGATAAATATCCATCGGACGATCCTGAAGCATTGAGCCGTCGGTCGCCATCCATTGGAGCCACGCCCACTCCTGCCCGTTAGCGGAGTCGGTTGCCACGGTTCCTGCGGTAAACATCATATCGCCCATGCCCTGATCCTGTGCGTACGCGAGCGGTGCCGCCAGCGCTACTGCGGCGAGTAAGCCTATCCAGATTCTATTTTTCATGTTTATCCCTCTCATCAAATCCACTTCAAAATTCGTTATTCGTTATTCGGTGTTCTGCGGTTCAATAGTCCGCATCCCACTCGCCGTTGTCATAGGTGATGGTTACGGTCTTTCCAAATTTCACGCAGAATGGGCAGGAGCCCACGCGGCCAGAGATGCGACCCTTGCCGTTCATGCGCATGTCGTCGCCATCCTTCAGTCCAACGAGCGTAACGTCGCCGGAAACATTCACAACACAGAGTGCTTCGCCGGATGCTCCGAGGAAGATTTTTCCGCCGACCGGTCCATCGACGAAGTAGAAAATCCCTGCTCCGACGCCGGCTTTAACCCGGAAGAGGCAGCCGTAGTCGACGATCGGCATCCAGCCTTCACCATAGACATAGACGCCGGTGAATGGTGGGTCGCCGAGAATTTTCTGCACATCCGGATCCCACGAGAAGGGATCGAGCGAACAGGTTTTTCCGAAGAAGCCACCGCCCGCCACTTCGTAGTCGGTAAACGAACAACGGAAGCTGGAAGAGAGGTAGTTTTCGAGTTTACCGAAAGCAACGGCGGCATAGAATTCGTCGATTGCGAAGGATTCGAATCCGATTTGGCCCTCGACCATTTCGAAGGACCCGCCGAGACCGATCAGACGGAGATCGCCCGCCTCTTCATCACCTTCCTCCTCGCCCGCCGTGACTAACTTAAAAGTAAACTTGGTGGCAATATCAGCCTTGATATCGGAGTCGAGCCAGTTAATGCCGAAGCCGGTGGTGCCGAGGGTGACTTCCGGCAGTACTTCGCCGACCACGCCACAACCGCCCATGTTGTCGGAGTCGAGCTGACGGATAATGAGATAGGCATTGAACTCCATCTCCTCCGGCACTTCCCACTGGAACTTGCCGTCGATGCGCAGTTCGGAGAGGGTGTCGTGGCGGATGTGGGCATAGCCGTCGATCTGTCCCGCGCCCATCACATTGGAGAGGTCGCCGAGCATTCCGTCGATTTCGTCGTCGATGCCGGTCAGAAATTCGCTGGCCAGATCGCGGAGCGCTTTGTTCAACTGCTGGAAGGCGCTGTCGATTGTTTCCTGAATGGCGGCATCCACTTCGTAGAGCTGCGAACGGACGACCTGCTGCACATCGGCGCAGGGAACGGAGGCATAAAACGCATCGGTGATTTTCTGGCGGAGCATCCCTTTGATTTCGTCCGCGGTATATTCATCGAACGTCGCGCCGGCATTTGGCAGGACGGCGAACCATTGGTCGATTTCCTGTGCCATTTTGTCGAGCGACAGATTGAGATCGGTTGTATTGAGAATGTCGTTCATTTCTTGAACGATGGAACCAGCGGTGGTCAAATTGGAGCGGACACCACTCACAACAAGCTGCAGATCCTGCATGACCTCGGTGATGGCCTCGAGGCTTGGAGCTACATCTTCGAGGATGCTGTTGAGCTCCTCTTCGATGGTTGCGCTGAGCGAGTCG
>JAUXGY010000191.1 GCA_030621805.1 Kiritimatiellales bacterium
CAAGGCCTCGATCACGACACCGGAGGACTGGAAGAAGTGCAAGGAAGAGCGGTTCAGGCGCGATGATCCCCAGCGGAAACCGGATGTCGCGGCGCTGAAAAAGCTGTATCCAACCGATCTCGATTTTCCAGTGGGGCTGTGGTGCGGATCGATGATCGGGAAAATACGGGATATCCTGACGTTCGAGGGATTGGCCTATGCGTGCTTCGATTATCCGGGAATGGTCGAAGATATGGTCGAAACCTGCTGCGTGCTGGTTGAAGACCATCTTGACGCCGTGCTCGGCGAGATTGATTTTGATTTTGCATGGGGGTGGGAGGATATCTGCTTTAAGTCGGGGCCGATTGTATCCGTCGATTTTTTCAAGAATGTGGTGGCACCACGATACAAACGAATCAACCGCAAGCTTTCCGCGCACGGAATCGATGTCTGGTTTGCCGACTGTGACGGGGATGTCCGACCCATCCTTCCATCGCTGATCGAAAGCGGAATAAACACCCTGTTTCCGTTCGAGGTCAACGCCAGTGGCCATCCGGCGGATCTACTTGGGGAATACGGCAAGGATTTGCGGATCATGGGTGGTTTTGACAAAATGGCGTTGGGCACCGGCCCCGATGCCATCAAGAAATATATGGAAACGCTGGTACCGCTGGTTGAGCGAGGCGGATATATCCCCTTCTGCGACCACCGATGTCCACCGAATGTCAAACCCGAGGATTACCTGTACTACCTTGATCTAAAGGAACAAATGTTTGGCCTAAGATGAATAAAATAGGAATGGATTATTATGAATAAAAAGTGGTGTGCTCTAATGGGGGTGGTTCTGGCGGCAGGCAGTGCCTTTGCCGGACAGGTTGTGATTCAATCAACGTCGATGGCGGTTACGCTTGACGATGTCTTTCCTCGCGTGATCGGTTATAAATGGCTTGATGGCGGCGCAGTTTTGCATGGCCAGGAAGATATGCTCTCCGAGGTGGCCATCAACGGGATCACCTATGTCCCTGAAGTTGATTTTGAAAAAAAGGGGAGCGACCGTGCGCTCTATAAACTTGAGTTTAAGCAACTGGATATCGAACTTAAAATCGAACTCCGAGTGGAGGGAGGAACACTCCATTTCAATATCACAGAGATCGAGGAAGACGGAGATATGTTCGTTAAGACCATCGAGTTCCCGAATCACAATTTGGTATCCATCCGCGATACCCAATCGGGGGCAAGTCTCGCCACTTGCACGGGCGTACAAAACGATGAGTTTTCCTCGATGGACGATGCGAAGCCCTCGAAAAAACTCAAGAGCCATACGATTCTCAACACCGCTCAGTTGGCTGCGACGATCGACAACAATACGATTCTTAACCGTAGTCAGCTTTGGGTGCAGACCGCGAAAAAGACGGGCTACAAACGCGCTGGAATTTGGAACAACTATTGGCGCTACCGGTATATGGATAGCGAGATTGTCGAGCTGCCGTGGGCGCGGATTATGATTACCCCCGACGTTAATGGGGATGGCCTCGTGAGCTGGCAGGATGGGGCTATGGTATTTCGCAACAACATGAAACCCAAGTTCGGTGGCGATGCGCTCCGTGAAAGCGTTTGCTACATCAATATGAATTTTTGCTCGCTGGCCCAGAACCCGTTCTTGCGTACGCTGGACGGGATTAAGAAGTTTTCTGGATACATCGATGGCTTTAGCCAGATGGTCGAACTCAAAGGGTATGGCTCGGAAGGGCACGATAGCGCCCATCCCGATTATGGAGGGAACTACAACACGCGTGCCGGGGGACTCAAAGACCTTAATTTCCTGATCGAAAAGGCGGCGGAGTATGACACCGACATCGGCTTTCACATCAACCATACGGAAGCCTATCCCGAGGCGCGTTCTTTTTCAGACGAACTGCTCACACAGCCTCGACACAAAGCATGGGCATGGCTGGATCAATCCTACCACATCGATCGCTTTGCCGATACGATCTCCGGCAACCTCTATGCGCGCCTTGAAGAGATGAAACGCGAGGTTCCCGGCCTTGCGTTTACCTATGTCGACACCTACGGGGGAAAGGAGTGGGAGGCGTGGAAGCTTTCGACCAAACTGCACGAGCTGGATCTCTATATCTGGACAGAATTCGCCCAGAATCTGGACCATGCCGCCATCTGGACACATCAATCGTGGGGCCCCAGCCACATTGCCCGCTTCATTTTTAATCAGGAGCGGGATGTCTGGGAAAACCATCTTCTGCTCAAGGGTGGCTCCGAGCGCAACACGGTCGGCCACGCGGGCTGGAAGAACACGAAGGATCTCCACGAGACCTTGCGCGTGTTTTACACCAACGTGCTACCGAATCGCTATATGATGAACTTCCCGATTAAAACGTGGACGGATTCGCAGATTGATTTTGAGGGGGTTGACCTTCGCTCGGTCGATGAGGACGGTGTATTCAACTTATATAAAGATGGCCGCCGGATTGCGCAGGGCAGCACGATATTCATCCCGTGGGATCCAATCCATGAAACAAAGGTATACCATTGGAACGACGAGGGGGGCACCACTACATGGCAGCTTCCCGCAAGCTGGAAGAATCCCGCGACGGTGACGTTGTATCAACTAACGGATCTGGGCCGGGTTTTCGTAGACGATCTAAAGGTTGACGATGGAAAGATCACGATAACTGCCGAGGAAAAAACACCCTATATTGTCTACAAGAAGGCGGTACCCAACCGAGTGATCGAGTGGTCGGACGGTAGCCCGGTCAAGGACATGGGCTTTGATAGCCACGGGTTTGAAATCTGGTCGAAATCCTCAACCCATTCCATCGACGACCATATTCTTGCAGAGAACGACGCGTTCGGGAATACCCTGCTCAAAGTGAAGGGGAACAACGGCGCGGATGCACAGCTCTCGCAGGAGATCACCGGACTCGTTCCGGGTAAAACCTACGCGGTCTCCGTTTGGGTACGTTCGCATGGCGGCCGGACAGCGAGATTGCGCGCAGGGGGCAAGGTGGAGGCTGCAATTGCCGACACCGACGTGCTGTGCACCGACGAGAACCATAAATACCGCGGCACCTATTTCCAGCGCATCAAGCTTTACTTCACCCCGACCACGGAGACCGCAGTTCTTGAACTACTGGTGTCCGAGGGCTATCCCGATTCGCTCGTGTATTTCGATGATGTCCGAGTCGTCGAGGCCATTCAGCCGAAGCAGGGGAAACATCTGCTCTTCGACGACTTCGAAACCTGCGACCAAGGCTGGGGGCCTTTCGTGTATGCCTCCTACGGCTCCGGTCGAGTGCACCTCTCCGAACTCCATAAGGGATATACCGACGATACGCTCAACGGCAATTGGTCGCTCAAGATTTTCGACGAGGGCATCGACGGGGAGGTCATCCGCACGGTGCCCGCCACCTTGCGGCTGGCTCCGAACACGCGCTACACGGTGGCCTTCGACTACAAGGCCAATAGCAATGAAGTCTACCGTATCGTGGTGCGGTCGAAACAGGCTGGTGATGTATTGGCTAGTCCTCTTTCCGCCACAGAGCGCAAAACCTTCAAAGCCACCTTCACCACGGGCGATGACTATGGCTACTATATCGCCATCGAGAAAAAGAAGGGCCGCGGCGTTCTGGTGATCGACGACTTTGCGGTGGATGGACCTAAAGCGAAACGCCTGCCCCCGCCCGCTAAGGCGCCGTCGGATGGCTCCATTCCCAGCTATATGATCCGCTCCGCCACGGCCACTTCATTCCAAGGGGGGCATGGCGCAATGAATGTACTCGATGGCGTACCCGAGAGCATCTGGCACACGAAGTATGACAAGTCCGAACAACTGCCCCATTCGATCACGCTGGAATTCGAGAGTAGTCACCGGATCGATAAGCTGACCTATCTGCCCCGACCGAGTGGCCCCAACGGTATCATCACAGCCTACACACTCTATGCCAGCAGTGACGGCAAGGAGTTTAGGCAGATCATGGCTGGAACGTGGGAGGGGGATCATGCAGAGAAGACGCTCACGTTTGATCCGGTTGAGGCTTACGCCATCCGCCTAGAAGCAACGGAAGGCCAGGGGGGCTTTGCCAGTGCGGCAGAAATTCGGGTATATAAGGCGAAGTAAATAAACCTGAATTAGATGTGCTAAAGGGTTGCCTTTGAGGTGCTTTTCCGAGACATTCGCGCGCATTCGACCGGAAATGACGCGGGCAGACGCCCACCGGTGAGAAAGACGCAAGGTGCGGAAGAACCAGCCCGCAGCGCAAATCGTGCCTGCATTGTACGCAGGAAAAATAATAATAACACATCATCCGATTGATGATGGAAGAATGGATTCTTGGACTACTGGAAAAACTTTATGCCTCACGTAGGCTGAACCACAACCCCTTTCAAAAACACAATACACACCGATCCATCAATCCATCAATCCATTCTTCCAGTCCCTTTCGGATGCGAAAGGACTAAACATTGAGCATCATTAAAAAAATAGCTTCCGTTTTTGGCAAGAAGGACGAGCCGAAAAAGCAGGAAGCCCCGAAACAGAAAACGTCGTCCTCATTCAAGAACAAGAAACGCAAGAAGCCCCAGCAGGAGGAATGGTCTCCCGGCGGCGGTAGCGGAAAGAAAAAAGTACATCCGCCGCAATCACAGCAAAAAAAGGAAGGACAAGGCCAGCGGCGTAAGCCAAAGCCTCAAACCGATCCCATGGTTCTGACCGAAGCGGAACAGGCGCGGATG
>JAUXGY010000432.1 GCA_030621805.1 Kiritimatiellales bacterium
TCCGACTTGGTTCCAAAGAATCGCCGGCACAAATTCAGGATCCAGGATCGGTTTTATTTTCATGGTTTTTCTCCTCGATCTATATTTTATGGTTCTTGAGACTTGGTCGGGCCGCTACCTTTTTTCATTCGGCAAGGTTCTCTCCCTTCCCTCTAAAAATGGCAATCACGATCCAATTATCCTAAAACAGAATAATGTGATAGATATTGCCCTTCCTTACGCGTTGAGAGGAATCTTCCACCTCGGAATTGGTCTCGGTATGCGTCCGCATGCACACGCCCGTATCACATGAAAAACAAATGAAAAGTGCGATGAAAAAGATCGTGGTGTTTTTGCTATTATCAGTCGGTTTAGGGCTTGGCGGATCTGCTGATCCCCATGGTGCACAGGAGCATAGAGCATGACTGAGAAATTATCCGGCCTGATTGCCGCAACCTATACGCCGATGCACGAAGACGGCAGCCTAAACCTTGCCCTTGTTCCAAACCTGGTGAACCATCTATTGCGGAACGGCGTGGGCGGCCTGTATGTCGGAGGGAGCACGGGCGAGGGCATGAGCCTGACAACGGAGGAACGCCAAGCCGTGGCGGAGGCCTACGTACAGGCTGCAGGCGGGCGGCTTCCGGTGATTGTGCAGGTGGGTCACAACAGCCTCAAGGAAGCGCAGGGCCTCGCGCGGCATGCGGCGGAGCTGGGCGTCACGGCCATCTCGGCCACCTCGCCAAGCTACTTCAAACCGGGGAGCCTGGACGTCCTGATCGACTGCATGGCAGAGATCGCCTCCGCCGCGCCTGAAACCCCATTCTACTACTACCACATTCCCAAATTCTCCGGAAACGACGCCAGCATGGTGGATTTCCTCCCGGCGGCCGCGGAGCGCATCCCGTCCCTGCGGGGGGTTAAGTTCAGCGATCTGTATACGGCCGACTACCAATCCTGTCTGGAGTTGGACCATGGTCGTTTCGACGTCTTGTGGGGATGCGATGAAATGCTGTTGAGCGCGCTGGTCGTCGGGGCGCGGGCCGCGGTCGGCAGCACCTACAATTTCATGGCGCCGCTCTACCTCCGCGCAATGGATGCGTACGATAGCGGAGACCTGCCGGCGGCCCGCAGCCATATGTCGGCGGTGCTGAAAATTCTACGGGTACTCAACGGCAGGTACGTCGCGCTCGCACCGGCCATGAAGTTTGCCATGGGCGTAATCGGGCTTGATTGCGGACCCTGCCGTGCGCCGCTTGATTCCGTGAGCCAGGAGGCGGGGCAGGCGCTCCGGCAGGATCTTCTTGAATCGGGATTGAGTGATTTTGTTCCTCGCAGAGATACCGCATTCTCGGAGCAATAACAAAGAGGGAGGATGCGGCATCTCATCCGTTACATGCTCTAGATTGAAGGTTCGACGGTTTCGCGGGTGCCTAGCCTAATGTTGCTCTATCAGCAGTCGGACAAACCGTTGAGCCCCGTCATCCAGTGGAATGCGGTTGGTCACAAAGCTGAATGCTCCGCCGATGGGGTTGGTTCCTGCCACCTCATACCCATAATTGGTCCAGATGCCTTCGACGAGTTGATCGGTCAGCTCCAGATAATAGCGCAGCTCACTACCGGAATTGACGCGGATTGGATGCACATATGAAAACCAACCCGATTCGCTATTTCCCTTTAAGGCATATGTTCGGGGAAGCCCCTGGTCCGCAGGGTTTGTCGGATTGCCACCCAGACCGTATTCATAGAGATTAGGAAACCGATCTGCATCAGCGTCGCCCTCCGGCCCTTGAGTCAGCATATATCGGCCCGCCCATTGGTTGTATGTCATCTGCATCGAGGATTCTGCTGTAATGTGAAGCACTGGATGCAACGATTCATTCGCATGGTCCTTGGTGGTATAGGCACTGTAATTGGTGCCGTCTGAATAGATGCAGAAGCTTGCCCAGTCCGCCCCGTCCTTTACCAGCGTTGCGATCAGGTCGGTGACATCGATGGAATGGGTCGTACCATCGGCGGGTTGCCAACTGGCCACTGCGTCTCCGATCCTCGCCGGCTTCGTTGCTTCGGTCACGGTGTTTTCGTCCCAATTAGGTTGGCAGTGGATCAGATAGTGGGAATCGCCGTG
>JAUXGY010000146.1 GCA_030621805.1 Kiritimatiellales bacterium
CCATTATTCTGGGTTAGGACAAAGGTGCCGATGGAGGTTAGGCCGCTTCCCGTATCCACGGAAATGGTCACGCTATCCGCCGAGCGGTTAGGTTGTCCGCTTTGGGAGTAGTTCCAAACGGCGATGGTTGTCAGCGTTCCCTCTAGCGCAGTATTGAACGTGTAGCGAAGAACGGCATCATAAGTCCCGGAAGAAAGCCCTTGGGCAAGATACTGCTGGCTTGCGCTGAATCCATTGGCATGGGTCACCGTAGCCAGATTCGCCTCCGTCAATGTGGCAGAGAGCCCCGATCCATCCATGGTGCGGCTGGCCAAACTCCCGCTTGAAGCCTTGCTCTGTGCTCCCGATAGGGTCACCGAGTCGGGAACAACCAATGCGGCATCTGAGACCGTAGCCAGTGCAGTTAAGGTAATTATCAAAAAAAAGTGTTTCATATTTATTCCTTGTGGTTCTATGGGTTAAAGGGGCGATGAGACCTTCAGTTCAACCGTTCCTGACGAGTTGGTGCCTCCCTTGCTTCGGACTTCGGCGCGAAGGATACAACTGTTGTTGGCTTGAACATTTTTGGGTAGCTTGAACGTATAGAGGTTGTTCCTATGCCTGTCACCGGTGCTACCGAGGTGCTGGTCGATGGAAATTTGCCGACCGTCTGCAATGATAGAGGCGGACTTGATTTCCAAAAGATGGCTGCCTTTGGTGTATACAAACCGAACCCCCGCCAAGGTGTTGAGTTTTTCAGCTGGGAGATCCCATTCGAGGGTCGTCCATTCCTCCCTCATCTGAGCCGGAGACCAGGTGCCGAGCGTTTCAAGGTTTTCAGGAGCAGGTCGGGGGGGCTGTTCGGCATAGGCTTGCTTGACGAGTTCCTTGGCCTTGGCTGCCGGATCGGCGTACGGCTCGATGGAACTGATGCCCGAGTCATTGACCCATGCGGCTTCCCATGTGGATTGGTTAAAGCTCTGCCCCCCCAACATGGCATCCATCTTCGCTTCCATGCGCGGCGCATAGAAATCGCGGATGAGTCCCGACCAGACCCGGCAGGCGTAGTCGTTGACGGGCGGCCCCCATACGGTCACGATCTGGCGGGCATTGCGTTCGTATTCATCCTTTTCCGCAGTTGTTCCATCGTGGCTTCGGGCCAAATCGATCCAGCGGTCAAGACGATTCAGCGAATGCGACTCCAGAAGCCGATCGATTTCCAGCAGGAGCGCGAGACCCCGGTTCCCTGCTTTTTTGGCCGACTCCAGGTCATTGGCTTGGATCCATTCGCCGACGGTCGTAAACCATTCCTGAGCCCTGAGCCCCAGTGCCATGGCGGCCATCTCGACAGCATCGTCGCGGTAGTTCGCATTAGAACCGTGTGATTTGGCGGCGGATAAAAACGTTTGAACGGCTTCAGGAAACCCTTTGGCCTGACAGGCGTTTCCAAGGCCAAGGCTTTTCCCGCGCTGCCATCCAAAGGTGGGGTGCGGGGTAAAGGTGCTATAAACGCTGCGATGGAGCATTTGCCATGCTTCGGCGAGTACAGGATCGGTGCTGGCGTACCGGTTGGCGGCATAGGCGGGCAACCACTGGTCGAGATCGATGGCCTCCTTGCTCCACGCGGAGTCGCTCATCAATTCATAGATCACTTCGTTGTTTTCAAGCCCTTCGCCGGAAAGGGTGAATCCGACCAGATTTCCATGTTCGGGATGGGCGAGGGTTTTGGCGACCTGGTTGGCATAGAAGTCCATTTTTCCTACGAAGGCGGTTTTTCCGCCCATGTTCGGCACATAGCCCATCATCCATGTCTTGCCGTGGAAGGCCTGGAAGTCGTCCCAGTTCGGATTGTAGTCATTGGCGTAGTCGAGTACGAGGAGGCGCTCGTTTGGCACAGCATCCATTAAGGCTTTGACGGTGTCTTTGTTCCAAATATTGCGCTGGTAGTTGAACATCCATCCTTGCAACGTCCATATGGCTTCGGGCATGGCGGCAGTGATCGCCTCGTAGGTTTTTCGGCCGTATTCGGCGAGGAGCTCGGTGGTCGGCTTGTCGCTTTTCGGGAGCTTCATTTCGTTGAAGCTATCGACGAGAATGTAGGTGGCCGAACCAAACTCCTTTTTCCATTCCCCCAGATACAGGCCCATAATTTTTTTAAAAAGCGGGTCGTCGGGCATCATGACAACGGGGCGTTGCGACATGGGGAACCCCCCGTTCCAGTGGGTATTGTGCAGGACGATATCGGGATAGATGCGCTTGATGCCGGGCGGGACGAAACCGGCAAAGCTCTGCACCACCGGCTCGATACTCAGCTCGCGCATCCGACCGAGAATTTTTTTCTGCAGGACGATTTGGTCGCGGTGCCAAGCCTCGGGGAGCTTGCCGCCGACCTGACGAATGTTGCCCATGCGCTGCCAGGGCAGGTGGGCGGGTCCGGTGTAGAATTCGTCAATTTCCCCAGGGGTCAGGCCGAGTTTCTTCCAAACCCGGGTTGCTATCGCCTCGGTGGCGACGGGAGCCATAATCATGTTGTAGCCGTGCATGGCCAGCCAATCGAGCTCCTGCTGCCAGCGCTCCCACGTCCAGTAAGGGAAGGTGTAGCCCGCTGTCACCACATTGTAACAATGTCTAATCTTGAAAGGGGTTTCCCCTGCGGTCGGCGGAGCATCGGGCCACCGCGCTGGAAGGTTCAGTCGCGGGCCGGCCCAGCCAACGGTGCCGAGGTTGTTTGCCCGAAGGTAGTCGTAGGTGCCACGGCATAGAGCCACCGCACTGCTTCCGCGAACCGTCAACGACCCGTTGGTGGCTTCATATTCATACACATCGCGCCCATTGATTTGCGGAAGGGTTTCCAGCGTTATGCGGGAGGTCATCTCTGTGCCGACCACCCGGCGCAACACGCCCTGCGCTGAGGGAATGGGGTTGGCACCCACCCATCCAGCCGTTAGCAAGATGGCGGGCAAGAGAAGGGCGAGGCCTATTTTCCCTTCCATCAAACCGAATTTTGCGCTTTTCATTTTCACCGTTGCCTCCGTTTTGAAGTAAAAATAAGGGGTGCAATTCCATCTGCACCCCTCAGATCCCGCCCAGAGGACGGGTTCCGTTTTCTGTATTCCCGATCCCTCTACGGCGTGATCACCTGATAGAAGGTTTCCGCCTGATCTACGGCGGTGGTCACGGTGATTCCTCCACCGTTTCCGGTTGCCGTGGTAATAGTGGTCCAATCATCAATCACCAGATTATACTTGGCCTGCACTTCGTAGGACTGTCCGTTGCCGGTATTGCTCCATGAGATGGTCATGCCCTGGCCCCCGGTGATGGCAATGGGACCCGCAATGGTGATGGTGCCGATATCAGCAAGTGTCGGAACCATGAGGGCCTGGATTTCGGCTAGGGAAAGAACGCCATTATATACCCGGATTTCATCCAGTTTCCCCGCAAACCATTGCGCTTCACCAGAGCCAGAGGATCTTCCAACGGAAAAGACATCACTGCCTGTATTTACGAGGTTGGCCGTATTTCCATTCACGCCGCTTAATACGCCATCGACATAGAAGCTAATCCCGTCGGTGCTGCTTACGGTTGCGGCGACGTGATGCCATCCGTCCAGTCCGAGAGATCCAGCGGTAGGGTCGAAGGCGTCGGCAACGCCGTTTTTGGTGAAAAGAAGTTGTTGATTGGACGAATCATATCCAAAGGCCCATGCGTCGCCGTTCCACGCCTCATCATCGCCAATGATTCGGTTGCCCTTGGCATTTGACCCCGTTTTGGTCGCCATAATGGCACTGTCAAGATAGACCCATGCGGCGACGGAGAAGTCGTTAAGCAGGCCATTGAGTTCCGAGGAGTCAGAGAGTGTCCATGCGGCATTGGTGGTCAAACCCATTGCAGAACCAAATCCAACCGCCGAGGGCAGGCCATACAGATGGCCGGGGTCGCCAGCGGCTTCTCCGAGGAGTCCGCCCACTTGATCCACGAGCGGCGACGAGGTGTCTTCGCCATTGAAATACAGAAGCAGGCCGGTCGGGACAACATCCTTGACCAAAATCTGCACGAGTCCGGTCGATGAACCATCCGCATCGGTTGCAACCACATTAAAATCGCTTGTACCGAGGGAAACAGGTGTGCCTCCGAGCTCGCCGGTGGAAGCCACGGTCAGCCAGGTTTCGCTAATCGTATCGCCAAGGCTATAGATGATGGACTCATCATCGCCATCCGGGTCGGTCGCCTGTCCGGCGAGTGTACTGCTGTACCCAACGTTGACGGTCGCTGGAGGAACCACGATAGGATCATCCCAGACCGGCGGGGCAAGCGATTTGACCACAATCTGCACGAGTCCGGTGGTCGAACCATCCGCATCGATTGCAACCACATTAAAATCGTTTGTTCCGCTGGAAACGGGGATGCCCCCAAGTTCGCCGGTGGGAGCCACGGTCAACCAGGTTTCGGCAATTGTATCGCCAAGACTATAGGTAATGGACTCATCATCGCCATCTGGGTCGGTCGCCTTTCCGGCGAGTGTATCGCTATAGGCGATGCCGGCGGTCGCAATGGAAACCACGATGGGGTCGTCCCAGACCGGCGGGGCCGGGTCTATTGTTCCCGAAAACTGGAAAGCCGCCTCGCTGAGGCCGGTGGTATAAGCATCGTAGCTGTCGAGCTTGTCCTGCTGAAGCGCCACCTTCACGCCAACAACGTCCGTGAGGTTGAAGGCACTGACATCCAAAAGATCTGATTCGACGTCCGTCTCCCCATCGTTCTGGGTCAGGATAAAGTTACCTAGACTAACATAGCCTGTGCCGGTATCCACCGATACGTCCACGCTGGTGGCGCTGCGGTTGGTCTGTCCGCTCTGGGAGAAGTTCCATAAAGCAATGTTCGTCAGCTGGTTGGTTACAGATAAGATCCACTTATATTCCAGCACCACATCGTAGGGTTGATCCGTCGTTCCCTGCGCCAGATATAAAATACTGCCATCAAATCCGTTGTCGTGGGTGACGGTGGCCAGATTGGCATCGGTCAAGGGCTCGTAAAGACCGGAACCGTCGATGGTGTGGATGGGGTCCGATCCAGAGGATGGGCTGCTATGCGCTCCCGAGACGGCTACCGTGTTCGCCGGTCTGATGTCCGCATGGGCGGCCATGCCCAGCCCGGTTGCAAGTACGATACTTAATGCCAGTTTGCGATTTTTCATATCTCCCTCTCCCTTTTATTCAGTTTCATAGGTTATTCATAATGAAAAAAAACCTGCCCCGAAGATTCGGGGCAGGTATAGTCGTTTACTCAATCACTAGATCATCAGCTTGCGGCGGATAAACAGGATACCACCACCAAACACGGCTACCATACCGAGGGTTGCCGGCTCAGGAATGGTTTGGAAAGCCACTTCACTCAAGCCGGTTGTATAATTGGAGTAGCCATCCAACTTGGTTTGATTGAGGCTAATGGCCACCTCGGTCACCCCAACGAGGTTAAGAGCACTGACATCAATCAGATCGGATGTCACCGGAGTTGT
>JAUXGY010000002.1 GCA_030621805.1 Kiritimatiellales bacterium
CTGAAATCAAGGCCAACGTTGAGAAGAGGGTTGAAATCACCACTCGTCCGACATCGGATAAAACCTCTTTGGCCCGTTCGGCACTCTTTTTTTTCTCGAATTCCAGAACGTCTATCCCCAGATAGTTCCGCAATAGACGGGAGGAGAGCTCTTGGTTCTTGGTCGCCCCGAACCATGTGCTGTACCAATCCTCAAAAACGGTGACGGTATTTCCTACAATTAATAGGCAGAGGGAAACCAGGCCGAACGAGATCACCACCCCGGCATAGCTTTCGATGCCGCTCACCTGCTTGAAAATGATAATATATTTATTAGTGTCCAGAATTCCCGGCTCGGATATCAACCCGATGAATGGAAGGATCGAGGCGATGCCAGCCGCATTGATAAGGCCGTTGAGAAACGACACACCAAAGATCAGCAACAGCTTCCGCCGATCCGCCATATCCAGCAAATCGTAGACGATCCGTAATTTAGCTAAAAGTTGCATCCATCACCCGGTTCACGACCGCGCAAGCCATCAAGCATTATAAAAAAGGCGACGGAAGGCCCGCCACCTTGAACGCGGAACCTACAGGTCGATCCAGTCCTGTAGCTCGGAAACGATAGGAGTCACATTCGTGAAGTCGGTTTCAACCCACCAATTCATGCTCTTGACCAGATATCCATTCGGCTGGACCCACTCGACATATCTACGGTCCGGATAATCAGCGAGCCAGTCCTGATAA
This sequence comes from Kiritimatiellales bacterium, assembly GCA_030621805.1. Classification (GTDB taxonomy): domain Bacteria; phylum Verrucomicrobiota; class Kiritimatiellia; order Kiritimatiellales; family Pontiellaceae; genus Pontiella. Next base: position 726 of record JAUXGY010000002.1, read on the forward strand.
ACGCCAGTGCTCTCGATTTTGAGGCAGTCTTCATAGGTTTTGGCTCCGATTACCACGTCTTCGATCGCCAAGATTTCCGAATTGATCGTGGTATGGGGCGTGGAAGCATCATACGACCAAGTCGTTCCGACCGGACCGTTTTTCCAGACAAGATCTTCCTGCATCGGACCAGGCGCAAACTCGGAATCAAGAACATATGCGCTATCCTCGTCCACACGCATAAACATAGCCCGTCTGGACTGGGCTCCGACAGGAATAACAGCGGGAGAAGAATACCAATCCTCGGTCCAAATCGTGCGGTAGTTGTTTGTCTGGTGAGGTATATAGGCATCGGCCATGACTTGAGCATACCTGTTCCAGGTTTCAGCAACCTGATTGGAGACCGCATAGTGGAACGTACGACCGACAGGGGCATACAGGAATAACCCATTCGTCCAGCAGGAGAGGCGGTAGAACATGGGAACCTCAACCTCCACGGTTCCGTCCGTGCTTTCTATATCGCGAAGATGGCTCCACCCCTGCTGCCAACCATTGGTGGAATCAAGTGCGCCGACCCATTCGACCGTATAGACCGCATTGGAAGGAACGGTCGCCGTTAGTTTACCATTGGAATCAAGCGAATCGATCACTACCGTTTGCGCCTGAAGGGCGGATACTGCCATGAGCACCGCCGCACTTAGAATTGTTCTTGTCTTCATTGTGAATCTCCTTCTTTTCCTTGTTATACATCACTCGTTTCAACTAGCATGCCAACATGCAGACACATTCTAACCATAAAAGTCCTCCTCAAGGCAATTTTTTAAGTACGGTTTGCTCTCCGGAAAAAGTGGCCGTAAAGCTTACCCAAAATAAAAAAAACCTCTACCGGTTCCCTTTGGATCTTTTCGCCGAGCTCATCCAATTCAGCAGCCAAATACCCACCTTGGTCGATATCGAGGAAAAATGCTTTCCCGAACTTATGCAGGATCAATGCCATGATTTCGAAGATTTCCTTCAAGACGACTTCGCTTCCGGCCTGATCCTATATAGAGACCAAATTCCCATTGGCTACATGATGGGTTCACATATCCATGAGGAAAACTCCTTGCGGGCGCTCGAATCCAACGAATTTATCCAAGAACACCAAAATCAAATTTTCTATATTTCAAGCCTCGCAATCATCAAGGAGTACCGCTCCATTCTTGCCTTCGAGTTTCTTATCCACGAAATGAGCACCCTTCTCAAAAGCATTGGATACGAATATTTCGTTGCCTACGTGAGGAAACGGAATGGCCTTTCCCGTCTACTCACGCGGCGGTTGTCGGGAGAGGTTCTCCATACGGATGAAAACTGGGAAGAGACCGGCGAACCCTTCGACTATTGTCTGGTAAATTTAGCCAGCATTCCCACGCTTCCGGTTTACATGGACTACATGTTCCACTGGCTGAGGGTATTTAGGCGAAGGCTTAAAGGCATCGGGCACCCCCAGCACTAACCCCGCCCTCCTTTTACTTCCTTACCTGGCTACCCGGTTGCGCCGGAATCCAATTGCCGACATCGAGGCTTGTATCCACCATCCACTTGCCAAGCCGCTTCTCCTCGGTAACCACATCCTTCAATAACCTAATATATTGCTTTCGTGGGATGTCCTCATAGCCCATACGGCGATAGTGCTCCCAGAACCACTGGATATCGTTGAGCACGAAGCCCCAGTGCTGGAGATGGCAATTCAAATAGGCCGATGCAACCTTGCTGGCATTCGGTTCCTTATGGAAGGCGGATTCCGAAATAAATATCTTGCCCATATCCATGCCGAAAAGGCCGCCAACCAGCATTCCATCCCTGTTCCATACTTCAATGGAATGGCATTGCCCTTTCTCGTGCAGGGAAACAGCAACCTCAATACGTTCGGGAATGATCCAGGTCTCCCCCTCCCGATCCTCCCCCTCGCCACAAGCATGAACCACCTCTTCGAAGGCCGTATCGAAGGTAACCGTGTACTTCCCCGACTTGATGAGAGGGCGAAGCCCTTTCTTGAGCTTCATCCTTTCCAGAAACAGCACCATCCGGGGATCGCACGAATACCACTCGATTGGGTCTCTTTCATAGAAGGGATAAATGCCTTTTGAATAGGCGTACAACAGGGTTTCATCCGTCAGCCTCCCGCCAAAAGCCAACAAACCATAATGAGGCTTTTTGTATGACAGCCACAAGGGAGGAAACGTTCCTTTTGGCGGTGGTGGAAAGATCTTGCTCTGATACCAAACCTGCGTAGTCACCAAGTGCCTATGAAGCCAATACCAAAACCCTTCTTCCCGGATACCCCTGCGGGCATTTCTCAAATAGTTTAAGATGGTTCCCGGCAAAGCGTTCCTCCCCGACCTACTTGCCAATCACATAATTGCCGAGCACCAGCTTATCCAGCCCGGTGGAGAAAAAGCACCGAACCGCGTCTATCGGTGATTCCACAATCGGCTCGCCCATCACATTGAAGCTAGTGTTCAACACCACCGGCACCCCGCTCAGCTCCCCGAACTTGACCATCAAGTCATGGTAGAGCGAATTGGTCTCCTTACGTACGGTCTGCACTCGGGCGCTGCCATCGACATGGGTAATGGCCGGCAGGCAAGCGCACTTATCCGGCTTGACGTCGCATACCTTGAGCATGAAGGGAGCCTCTACTTCTATATCGAAATACTCCTGCGCAAACTCGGCCGGAACAGAGGGTGCGAAGGGACGATAGGCCTCACGGTGCTTCACTTCGGCGTTGATCTTATCCTTCATTTCCGGATGCGTCGGATCGGCCAGAATACTGCGGTTGCCCAATGCCCGCGGCCCAATCTCCATGGCCCCCTGAAACCATCCAATAATGTTCCCTTCGTGCAAGAGGCGCGCGGCCTCTGCGGCGATGTCGTCATGCCAAACAGCATTCAGTTTAGATTCCTTGATGACGGAACCGATCTCTTCCTTGGAATAGCTGGTGCCGACGTAGGGATTGTCATGCACGTATTCCCGCTGATGGCCTAGAATACCATTCCAAACATAAAATGCCGCACCAATCGCGGTACCGTTATCACCTGCCGCCGGCATGACATAGATATCCTCAAAACCACTTTCCCGGATAATCCTACCGTTCATTACGCTGTTGAGTGCCACCCCGCCAGCAATGACCAAATATCTTGCGTCGGTCTTTACCTTCAGATCGCGGCAAATCTTCAAAACGGAATCCTCCAACACACGTTGGAAAGCCGCCGCCACGTCTTCATGCCGTTTCTCAAACGGCTCACCATGTTGGCGCGGCTTCCCGAAGACCTTGTGGAATTTCCGATTACAATAGGGCTGTCTCCAGTACTGGAAATTGAACATCGACATATCGATATTGATCGATCCGTCGCCCCCGATCTTTACGATCTCAGCAGCCTTTTTGCGAAACACCTCCGGATCGCCGAAGGACGCAAGCCCCATCGTTTTACCCTCATCATAATTGGGTCGGAAACCGCAGAATTCGGTGGCGGCTTCGTAAAACGAACCAAATGAATTCGGGAAAAAACTCTGATTAAAACATTCAACCTTCGTGCCCTTTCCATAGCCAACGAACGAGGTTGCCCATTCGCCAGAACCGTCGAGAGAAAGCAGTGCCGCCTCTTCATAAGGAGAAACATAAAAACTTCCCCCCACGTGCGCCATGTGGTGCGGAACCCAATGAACCTCCGGTTGCTTGGCTTTGGCCGGCCAGGTATTCATATACCAGCCCCAAAACTGATCCTGCCGGTAGCGCGACGTACCCACCTCGTGGCTCAGGAAGGGCTTAATTCCCCGTCCGCAACCCAGCGAATAGAGCGCCTTTTTCCCCCAGTGCATCGTTGGCTTAATCGAAACAGCGATCGCATCAATGTCGTCTGCATCAAGCCCCGCAATTTTCAAACACCGTTTGGTCGCACGAACCGGAAACTCGTCCGTGTGCTTGTAGCGCGAAAGTCGTTCTTCCTCGATCGCAACGACCAACTTCCCGTCGGATACGATGCACGCTGTAGAGTCATGATAAAAATAATTAATCCCTAAAATATTCATCTTTTTAATATATGGGAACCCTGCCAGCCAAGTCGACTCAGAAAACCTTCTATGCGATATGTGTTCCGTCCCCCTCCGTATTTGGTTTGCAATTTTTCCGTTAATAACCCTCTATCGAGTGTCGAAACATTAGGGATACCCATCCAAATAACCAAGAGTTGAACCCCATGGAAATCGCCTCCGAAAAAGTTGCATCTGAAAGAATCGTGGGAATCGATTTGGCACGGGCCATCGCCATTATTGGAATGGTGCTAATCAACTATAACGAAAGTATCGCCCCGTCCTATATGGGTCCCGAATGGCTGGCCGGATTGGCGGGGCTAATCCCTGGCCGGGCGGCCGTGACCTTCGTCTTGCTTGCCGGGATTGGAATGTCGATCATGTCGCAGGGAGCAAAGCAGTCTGGAGATCCCCTCAAACGACAAAGAGTTCGGCACGTCCTGCTCAAACGGGCTGCTGTTCTGTTTGTTTCTGGAATGCTGTTCCAAACGATCTGGATTGGCGACATCCTGCACTTTTACGGGGTCTTCATTGTTGTCGGCACGCTATTGCTCTTTGCGCCATCAATTTGGCTGTGGCTTGCCACCCTGTTCCTGAATGTCGGCTTCGTCATCATGCTACTCTTTTTGGACTATGATGCGGGATGGAACTGGACCAGCCTAACCTTTACTTTTACTGACTTCTGGACCCCTATTGGATTCGTTCGGAACCTCATCTTTAATGGGTGGTTTCCCGTGTTTCCCTGGCTGGGATTCCTGTTGATCGGCATTTGGGTAGGTCGTCTGGATCTGCGTAATCGCTCTATTCAACTGCGGTGCATACTATGGGGTGGTACCATCGCTCTTTCCGCCGAGATGGCGTCGTGGCTACTCACCAACTATATTGCCCCAAAATGGTTGGGTTTTAACCCGGTACTTTCCACTGCGCTGTTTGGTCGAAGCTGCTTGCCCCCAAATCCGCTCTTTGCCCTTCAAACCTGTGCGGGCGGGATCTGCATGGTGGGGGTTTGCCTGGCCATAGCGGACCGGTTTCGTGAATCCGCATGGCTCCATCCCCTATCTCTGTCAGGACAGTATACGCTGAGCATCTATGTCGGACATATCATCTTCGGCATCGGCCCGCTTTATCTTTTGGATTACAAAGACATCCCTTTGACTTTCTCCGTTCCCGCAGGACTGGTAGCTTGCGCGGTGACCATCACGCTGTGCTCACTATGGCAACGTCGCTTCCCACGCGGCCCTCTTGAAATGGCAATACGCCGCCTTACCAACGGCAAGCCTTTGCCTAAGCAGGTTTCCGGTTCCACTTAACCCAAGTTTCTTATCCAAACGCGTAAGTCGTTGCGAATCAACGATTGGATAAGAAACTTGGGTTAGGGGAGTCGATCGAATCCCCGTCGGAATGGTTGTAGGGGTTTTCTATTACCGAGCTTCTCCGGTTAATACACCGATCCCTGTAGATAATCCCATCCTCACTCACAGGCACGGTCTGTCCGAGATTCGGGCGTCGTCCTATTTTTCACACTTGCCGCCCCGTGCCTGCTGTATCTGGTTCGCTTACGCTATGTACCATCCACTTCCTATCACTTCCTCCAGACCCGACCGTTACCAACAACGCCCTTGCGATTCAGATTGATTTCCCCTCGAGCGGGGCATCGCCACCCTCTTTAAGGCGACCGGGCTTGTCGGCTTTGCCGGACAAACAAAAGAGCACCCCGATATTTCGGGGTGCTCTAAAGGAAAGGTTTCCAGGCATCGGGAAGGTGGGAGAATCTCCTTACACCAAGGCCTGGAGGAGTAATTTGTTGATAAACACCTAGCTTTTCTTGGCCTGTTTTTTGAGGCGCTTGTCCTCCTGATGATCGATCTTCTCGATCTTTTCATCCGTTTCATCAATATCTTCGGCCTCGTAATATTTACGACTTTGGTCGCGAAGCTCCTTTGCGTTGCGATCCCTGATGAGACGGCGGCGAGCCAGTTCAGAATCTTCCGGAAGGCTGGATTGAAGTTCAATATCCTGTGTATTGGCCAGTCCAACCGTCACGAAGATGATGGTTTCGGTCTGATCGCTTACCGTCTGTTTCCATGAGAAAAGACGGCCAAGAAGAGGAATGCTTCCCAGCAACGGAATCTTGCGCTCTTTTATGCTATCCGTGACTTCCGTCAGGCCACCGATGGCCGCGGTCTGTCCACTGGACAGATTGAAGACGGTTTCAACCGTTTTTTCATCAATAATCGGATACGTATTTTGACCCGCTTGCTTGTCAGCAAATTTGCGCGTCAGTGCCGGCTTGATCTTCACTGTGATATTGCTCGATGTATTGATGGACGGCACCACATCCAGTTTGATGCCATATTCAAAGAATGGCATATCGGCATCCATCGTAAAGGTGATGGTGTCCGGCGTGTCGTTCAGTGCCTGCTGACGCTCCTGCTTGAGGTTCGGCTCTTTGCGAACAATCGAAATATTGGCTTGTTCTTCGTTCGCCACAATAATCTTCGGGTTGGACACCACGTTGACCCCGCGATCGGATTCAAGCGCATTCAGCACGATTTCAAACTGGTCGATATCCAATACGCTGGTGAATATATGTTCGGAAAAATTGCCCACGACAGCGGCCGGGCCCAGACTCGAAATCTGTCGCCCATCGGCATAGGTTTGTGTAGATGCACCAACGGAAGCAGAAACGCCGCCATTGCCTTGTTCATCCAAACCGAGCTGTTTCCAGTCGAAACCCAAATCCAACTGGCTACCATCGCTCAGTTCCATAAACTTGGATTCGATAAAGACCTGCTGGCGGACGATATCAATGCTCTGCAGCACGGAGCGGACTTCGCCCAGACTCGATTCAGAACTCTTAACGACGATCATGTTACGCGAGGCAAACTCGGAGACCTTGGCTTCTGGGGGCAGCAGCGCGCGAATCAGTTTGGCGACATTGGGAACTGTGGCATATTTGAGTTTGAAGGTTTCAACCACCTGGGGTTCGGGCGCACCAGCCGGGCGGCGGCGTACGCTGAATACATTGGAGCCCGCCACTTTTTGGTACAGCTCATAATTGTAGGCATCGAGAATCGACTGTAGCGCAGGGCGCCACTCAACATCCTTGAGGTTAACAGAAATCTGCGCGGCTTCCGTAAGTTCGGGCACAATTATGTTTGCACCGGAAAGCTGTGCAAAAAGGTTAATGGCCTCTTCCAAACCCACTTTGCTAAGGCGCACGGAAATCAGATCGCCGGAGGAATCGTCCACCCCATCATCGAGTGTAACCATACCTAAATTATCGATCTCACCTTCTTCAACCGGCTCATCCCTTTCGACCTCAGGTTCTGCGACAGCTTCTTCGTTCATCGCATCCTCTTCAGCCACGGGTTCCTCGGCCACTTCCATGGCCACTGCGCCGTCTTCGGTCACGGACTCTTCAACCACCGAAACGGCCTCGATTTCCTCGGCGGAAACTTCAGGTTGAATTTCGGGTTCTGCCACCGCTTCGACGGCTTTATTCGTGCTTGCACCATCCAGCATTTTCAACAGATCATCATCGGCAATACTACTCTGAGCCAATGTCACCGACGCTGTAAAACTCGTCGCCAACAGGACTCCCCACATGTTCACTTTACTGTTTATTTTCATGGTCGTTACCTTTCCTTTTTTAATTGCACTATTTACTTATTCAACTAAATGACGGCGAAGTTTGACGGAACCAGGCGGTGTAATTTTTTCAACTTTCCACGTGTACTTGGCTCCTCCATACAAAACAGAAACGATCTCACCAACGCTCTTAACTTCATTGTTGATCACCGCAACATATTCATCGGTTGCACGGCTACTCACTCCATTTATCACGACTCGCTTCATAGCCTCTTCCCAATCAATGCTTCCCGGTTTCCTAGCTACCGTGCTTGTTGTTCCGGTGCCCGTCGAATTCACCACCTTTCTCGGCGTGTACCCGATCGGCCAAAACGGATCCCGTTTTGCAGCAACTACACTATCCTTAGCATTACCCTTGCCATTATTTTCCTCAGCCGAGGATCGCGGGAGAAAAAGCCCGCCCATCCCCACAAACAGGACAATCAGCAAGGGTCCACATATCTTTCTATAACACCTTATTTTTTCGTTATTTTTCATCGGTTTAGTCCTTTGATACCCCCGCTTCCAGATCGATCCCCACCCATGTACCAGCTACTGCGCTGAGGTTAAATGGCCATTCCACCACCAGTTGCACGTTATGGATTTCCGGGTCCGACCCCGTGCTGACATCAACCACAACCACTCGGGCCAACGGATGGTCCTTTTCGACCAACGCAAGAAATTGTTTCAGAGCTTCATATCCTCCGTGGGCTGTAACGCGCACCGAGTAGGGTTCCAAATTTAATGCTTTCCCTTTTCCACCAGATAGGGAACTCCCCGGAAGGGACTGTTGCTCAATGGCGGCGATTTCCAAATTGGACTGCCAAGCCTTGGTATGAATGGCTTCGGTGGCCCATGAATAGTAGTTTTGTTTTGGAGGGGCATCGCGCAAATACTTTTTGAGCACCACCAAGGATTCAGCAAAGTCCTTTCTGACCTGTGCCTGCTTGGCAAGCGCACGATCGGCACTTTCAACTTTACCGGCCAGATCATCCAACTCCAGCTTGGCCTTCGCGAGGGAGGAAAGACTGACCTTGATTCCAAAAAATATGATCGCAACCATCACCACCGCCCCGATGCCGCCGAGAACAATGCGTTGTTTTTGTTCTTTGGTTAGCTCCTTCAAACTCATCGTCCGCCTCCCTTCGCACTCGATCCATCCAAACGGAACTCCTGCATGGTTTGTCCATCCGATCCAACGCGCTTTCGCATAGAGCCCAGTTTTGCCGACTTAAACGTCGATCCCATGTGCTCCGTCTTCAACAGATCCTTAAGCAAGGTAATGACTACTTCCTCGGCCCGTTCCCCCTGTGCGATACCTTGTACCGCCAAGCTATATTCCTTGGAAAAATCGGTGGGTTTGGCGTAGACTAATTTCCCCGACTCGCTACGAATGGCGACCCTCGTCAGCTGAACGTTTGCGGGAACCGAATCTTGAATTTCGGCTAACAGATCGGAAAGAGACAGTTGCGTACCTTGCCAACCCTCTATGAGTTCCATGACCCGTTGGTTTTCACTCAAGCCTTTCCGTTCGTCCATATAACTTGCCAGCCTCGGTTCAAGGCTGACCCATAGCTCACGATTCGATTTCAGACTCGACTGCACCGAGGTGTATTGGATCAGTTTGATCCCACTGAGAGTCGTGATAAACAAGATGGGAACCACCACAACACACACCAGAACAAAGCGCCGGCTTACTGCGCCTTGGTATCGCTGTTCACTTTTCTTCAATAGATTGACACGCGGATAGTTCATAGCTCTTCAAGTCCTCCTAGTGCAGCCCCGACCGCTGCAGCAAAGCGCGGTGCTTGCTGTGCAATTTCAGATGGAAAAAGTTCGGGATCGCACTGAATGTTTTCAAACGGATCCCACTGGACGACGGCCGTGTGCAGGTACTGCTCCACCATCTCCGTCCAGTGCGAGAGCAGGCTCACCCCTCCCGATACATAGATCTTGGAAACCTGGCAGGACTGATGGCGTTCGATAAAATCCTTCGAGATCGAAAGTTGCTTCAGGAACGGAGTCATCACATCAAGCACGACAGTGGAAATGTTGATGGAACGATCGGCAATAATGGTAGCCGCAAGTTCGGCATCCAACCCTAGATCCTCGGCCACCCGGTCGCGCATTTTTGCACCCCCTGAATCAAATTTACCAACCAACACCACCTTGCCTTTGTTCAGAAAGGCAAAATTACTTCCTGACTCCCCTGCTTCAATTAGGCAGACAGCTCCATTTTCAGCCTCATCAGACCGTGCGTTGAGAAAGGCTGAAATAAATGATAACCCCGCCACTTCCACCGAAGCCGGAGCGGGAGGCCCCGCAGGAAAAAGGTTCAGCAAAAACTCTACATCATCGGAGGGAATAGCCGCCGCCAAAAAATTTGAATCCTGCCGCCCCTGCCCCTTTTTAATCAGTCGGGATGAGACCCGGTAGTCGTCCTTAACATTAAGCAGTTCTCGCAACTTGCCCTCGTGAAGGATTATTTCATCCTTGGAGAGCGGAGCGTTTACCATTCGTATAATTGAGTCGGGTCCGCTATAGGCGAGGCTAGCATAGTGTGCGGCAAGGTTTCGGGGAAGCTCTACGCGCTGGGCTGCAACACTAAAATCCACGGCGGGCAACAGGTCTACACCCACCAAATGAATTTCATCTTTTGTTTTTTTCAGTCGCACCACCTTGGTGGCGGTCGTGGAAAAATCAACCCCCAGCATATCCACGGCTCTTCGGCGGGCAGGACTCTTTTCCAATACTTTTTTTACCTTTTCTTTCATTCCAATCCTTCTATTAAATACGAGCTTGTCCCGAGGGTCTTTCCATACTCCTCCCACAAGGGGTGCAAGCCTTTAAGCAACATCCATACCAAGATGATCCTTCAATTTCCCTCTTGCCAAAAACCGCCGCGTTACCAAAGATGTGTGCGATTTTAATTCTTTATGCAAATTCCGTTTCCAAAGGAGCCAACCGTGATTGAACTGAACAATGAGCCCTCCCTTCGCGAAGATGACAACGATGCTGAAGCAACGGCATCACCGGGCGTAATGTTTACCACGATCCTGCTGCTGATCGGCGGGTTGCTTCTAACCAGTGTCATGCTCATTCACTATGGGCTCAAAGGTACGGACGAAAATGGCGAAACCATTTCAGGACTCACCCGTTTTGTGACCATGACAAAAAGTGCCCCGGCTAAAGATTCAATAGATTCTGCAACACATGCACCCACCCCGCAGACCCTCTCCACGGCAGCTCCAACCAACACACAGAACACCGGTGTTACGTCTTCTTCTAGGTTCAGCCTTAAGAATCTGTTCTCAAAGAACGGCACAGGTTCCGTTCGCTGGCCTCGCCTGAAATTGGCGGGATTCGGGCTGCCCTCTGATGGAGAAGTCGGATTTGCCATCATCAATGGAAAACATGTCATTGAAGGCAGCACGATCAACGGCGTAATGCTGAAAGAGATTCTCGCTCACGGGGTCGTCGTCGAATACAAGGGCGAAACCAAAACTCTGATTGTGGAAATGACCGACTAGGCCGCTGCACTCGCCACCATGCCGCGTAACATGCCGAGGGCGGCATCGTACTCTACCGATGAAACCAGATAGGCGTGGCACCGATGGCCACTATTTTTTTCCACCTTATCCATCAGTATGCTGTTGAATGGGTTCAGAACGGCAACCAGCAGGTCGTTTCCAAAAAAACCAAAGGGCAACGCCCCATCATGAGCGGCAACATCCAAAGAGAGCACGCTGGCCACCTTCTCCGGCAACTCAAAGTTTGAAAGCGAAATGCATGGAATGCCCGAGCGCGAGGACATGTAGTTCATAATACGATTCATCTGGGTGAAGCCGCGGTCGTTGAGCACATGTAACACACTAATGGGAACGTCGAGTTCCTTCGATGACACCTCAGTGAGATCGTTCAGAATGCTGGAATATTCCTCTTGTTCAAGTTGATTTTCCTCGAACAGTTTCCAGGCCAAAGCAAGCTCTTCGCTAATATCGGCATCGGTAGTCGAAGCCTTCGAGTGGTTGGTTACCGGGGCCGGAATGACTTCATCTCCAGATGGAGACCTTGCGTGGAGACGGGCAATCTGTATGGCAACCTCGGAAGGATATTCCTCCTCAAAATTCTTCAGGTTTCCAATCACAAAACCCGTTGTTTCGGCATCGCCGTTTGCATGAGCCACATCAGCGAGCAGTCCTAAATATTCAAATGCTCGATCGTGGTAACCACATTGGCTATATGCATTAAATAGCGCCCGGAGTGCCGATGCATCTTGCGGCATCACTTCGAGAATCTGTTCGAGCATTGCAATGCTATCGGCTAGGTCGCTGTCCATCGGTTGATTTTCATCTGCCATTTTCCTTCTCCTAATTAAATCCGCGCACCGTTACAGCATTATATAGGCCAGAATTGGGGCACACCTCCCCCTTCCGTAAGCTATATCAAGATTTTCACCCGATACATTGTGCTTTTCCCCTTGGTCGGCATGACTATTGCTACAAGGTCATCAACTCAATATTCGTGAACAGGAAAAACAGGTATGACAACACATAATAGAAGGCTAATGGATTGCCTCCAGCAGATTCGCCCAATTGAAGCGGACATCTATGCCGAGGCGGAGCGGGAAGCAGAACAGACCCATGTTCCACTCGAAAAGCTTTTGATTGAGCAAGGGGTCGTCTCCGACACCGACATGGCCTTGGCCACCGCTGAATATCTCGACATCCGCCCGATCTCTCTGGCCACATTCACGCCCGATTCCTCGCTCATCGATTTACTGGAAAAGGACAAATGGAAAGAGCTACGGGCCCTGCCTATCAGCAAACTAGGTTCGCGCCTCTCCATCGCCATGGCCGATCCCTTCGACATTGTCACTCGCGACGCCATTGCATCGAGTACCGACATGGAACTGGTTCACATGATTGCGCTCGAAAAAGAGATCATCGTAGCCTTGGAGTCCATCACCGAAGATTCCGCCCAAGCCTTGGAAGACATTCTCAAAGACATGGCCGACGAGGGCGAGGTGGAAGTTGGGCAAGACAGCATTGAGGACGCCAATCTTGACGACCTGCTCGAGACCGCCGGCGAAGCCCCGGTGATCCGTATCGTGAACTCCATCCTCATTGAAGCACTGCGTAAGGGCGCCAGCGATATTCACATTGAGCCGATGGAAAAAACAGTTCGCTTGCGCAACCGCGTCGATGGAATGCTTTACGAAATTCCCAGCCCACCAAAAAACCTGCAAAACGCCATCACCTCTCGCCTGAAAATTATGTCGGACCTCGATATTGCGGAACGGCGCATCCCGCAGGACGGCCGTTTCAAAATCAAGGCACTCGGCAAAGAGGTGGATATTCGGATGAGTATCCTGCCCACCATCCACGGCGAAAAGATTGTGATGCGTATTCTCGACAAGACCGCCCTCGCCCCCAACCTCGGCGCATTGGGTCTCGACCAGCTTTCGCTCGATAACTTTTCATACGCCCTCGCCCAGCCCTTTGGCATGATTTTGGTAACGGGACCGACGGGAAGCGGAAAAACCACGACCCTTTATTCGGCTCTTCAGGAGCTGAACGTTGTTGGCACCAACATTATCACCACCGAGAACCCGGTGGAATACCAACTCGAAGGCATCAATCAGGTACAGATCAACCCCGTCGTAGGACTCAACTTTTCGACCGCGCTACGCTCAATCCTTCGCCAAGACCCGGACGTGGTGATGGTCGGGGAGATCCGCGACGGCGAAACCGCGACGATCGCCGTCGAGGCCGCACTGACCGGTCACCTTGTATTAAGTACGCTGCATACGAACGACGCTGCCGGCGCCATCGCCCGCTTGATCGATATGGGTATCGAACCCTTCATGCTCGCCTCCTCCCTGCTGCTCACGCAAGCGCAGCGCCTCTACCGCAAAATTTGCCCCGTCTGCAAAAAAGAGATCGATATTCCGCTGGAGACGTTGAAAAAGAATCGGATCGATCCCGAACAGTTGGCCGACACCCAATTTTACCAGACCGCAGGTTGTCCGAAATGTAATGGCGTCGGCTACAAGGGTCGCGGCGGTATCATGGAAATTCTGCTGTTGGATGAACTACTGCGAAAAACTATTTTGAATAATACGGAAGCCGATGCGATCGCCAAGATCGCCATTCAAAACGGAATGCGAACCTTGCGTGAAGCCGGGCTCGACCGCGTCCGCGAGGGCCTCACCACCATTGAAGAAATTATGCGTGTAACCAGTTCACACTAAGGAAATATTATGGCCACAAAAAAAATTAGAGCAAAGGGCGCACTCCCGATCGTACGGGGAGCACGCAAAATCAGGCTCAAGGAACTTTCGGTATTTACCCGGCAGATGTCGGCCATGCTGGCCGCAGGCATGCCGCTGGTGCAGACGCTCATCGCTATGGAAGAGCAGACCGACGACAAAAACTTCAAGCCGGTCATCATCGGCATCCGTACGCGGGTCGAGGGTGGCGCCATGTATTCGGAGTCACTGGCGTTCTATCCCAGCATCTTCGACGAACTCTACATCAGTATGATGCGTGCCGGAGAAGTCGGCGGCATTCTGCCCGACACCTGTGCCCGCGTGGCTTCGTTTCTGGAAGCCAGCAACCGACTGCGTGCTAAAGTGAAATCGGCCATGATGTATCCCAGCGTCGTCATTGTGGTTGCTATGCTTCTGACCACGGCCTTGATCATGTTTATTCTCCCGGTTTTCGTCGCCATGTTTTCCGATTTTGGTGCGGATCTTCCCGGGCTCACGGCGGCCCTGCTCGATTTCAGCGGCCTGCTCAACAAATATTGGTACATTGCGATCGCCTTGGTCGCCGGAAGTATCTATGCGTACAAACGCTACTACAAAACAGATAGAGGGCAATACCGGATCGACGAGCTCAAACTGAAGATTCCTGGGCTGGGCGAGCTGGCCACCAAGATTGCCGTGAGCCGTTTTGCCTCCACCTTTGCCCAGCTAATGCACAGCGGGGTGGCCATCATCGAATCACTTGAAATCGTCGGTCTGGCCACAGGTAACCGCGTGATCGGAGATTCCCTTCTGGCCGCACGTAAAACCATCGAGGAGGGCGAACCACTCTCCAAGGCGCTGGAACCCAACAAATACTATCCCCGCATGCTTGTCCATATGCTCTCCGCCGGAGAAAAAACAGGGCAGGTTGAGGAGATGATGGATAAAGTCGCCGAGTTCTACGACAATGAAGTTGAAACCATGGTCGCCGGTATCACCTCGTTGATTGAGCCGTTGTTGATGGTTTTCGTCGGCGCGATTATTGGTACGGTCGTGGTGGCCATGTTCCTGCCGATCTTCAAAATGAGCGAAATCGTAATGTAGAGGATCTCATGGGCAAAGACGACCATACGACATCGTGGCCCGAGTTGAGCGCCATTCTATTGCTACGGCTGGCCTTCCTCTGGTTGCTGGTCTTGCTTTCGCTGGCAATGCCCAACGACGATGCGGTATTCTATGCCTTCATGGGGTTTGCCTTTATCATTACCATCCCCTACTCCCTATGGATGCGAAGCAAGCTTCGGTCCACGCAGCTTGCCTCGCTCCAGTTCTTGGTCGACTTGGTTTTGGTCACCGGATTGATCTTCTTTACCGGAGGCATCAACAGCGAACTTACCTTGCTCTATCCATTGGTGATCCTTTCTGCCGGCATCGTCGGAACACCGCGTCAGGCCGCCCAGATTACCTTTCTTGGTATCGTCATCTATCTGCTCATGATGACCCTGCTCTCACAAGATATGATTGCGGAGATCCTACCCGACGGAAATCCCGGAAAATCCCAAGCTCTTCTCCCTGCTCTTGCCCTACGTATTCTCACGTTTGCCTGCTTCGGATTGGCCAGTGTCCACGTGGCAAAGCGGTGCGGCTACATCAACCCACAAGGCAACGATGCGCAAACGGCGACCACCACTTTGCTCGACCATCTACAGGCCGGTGTCCTTATGCTAGACCCTCAGGGAAACATCCTCCGCGCAAACCCAACGGCTTGCGAAATGGCACAGACCTCCGAAGCGAACCTTTGCGCTCAGGCGTTCACCACACTGTGCAATACGGAAACGGACTTTTGCCGCGAAACCTACGGAACCACGGCCTACCTGACTCGACCCGGCACCTCTCCCCTTCCCGTTTCCTATCACACGGCCGACATCACACTTCCTGCCACGGTATTCGAAAATGCGCCCGACCTAAAAAGTGAAAAGCGCACGGTCACCCTACTGGTCCTCTCCGACCTTTCCCTTTCGCTGGAACTCGAACAGCAACTCAAGCAGGTGGAGCGGATCACCGCGGCTACACGCATTGCCGGAGAAATGGCCCACGAAATACGTACCCCGCTTACGGCCATCTCGGCCTCGGTCCAGCTTTTGGAACACTATGAGAAAAAATCAAGCGCCGCAGACTGGCTGCCCAATAGCCCTCGCCGCACTGACCGCCGCGAACTCTTCGAGCATATTGCCGATGCTGCTGAACAGATGAACACGGTCGTTAAGAATTTTGTCGACTTTGCGGAGTTTTCGCCCGCCGACCTTCTCTCCATCATTAAGCTTGACTCAACAGACGAAAATCATGGTTATATAGGCCGTTTAAACACCAAAGCAAAAGGGTTTGAGAATGGCCAAAGTTCTGATAGCGGACGACGATCCGACCATACTAAGTTTATTGAATAAAATACTGATCGCCAAGGGCTACGATGTAAAGCTGGCCGAGCATGGCGGAGTTGCAGAGAAAATGCTCAAAGCGGAGCAATTTGACCTGCTGATTTCCGACATCAAAATGGAACCGGTCGATGGTATGCAACTACTGCGAAACACGCGGAAAATGCGTCCACAGGTCGGTGTCATCATGCTGACTGCATACGCCACCGTATCCACCGCCGTCGAAGCCATGAAGGAAGGCGCGTTCGACTACATCCCCAAGCCCTTCAAGATCGATGAACTGCTGGCCACTGTAAAGCGCGCCCTCGACTACCAGCGCTCACTCTCCGAGCAAATCGGAGCCCAAGCCCATTTGGAAACCAAAAAATATTTTGGCAATATTGTCGCCGAAAGCGAAGGAATGATAAATGTCTGCGAAATGATTAAGCGCGTAGCCCCCACCAAAACCACCGTCATGGTCAGCGGCGAAAGCGGCACCGGCAAAGAGCTCGTTGCTGAAGCGCTCCATAGCTACAGCGCCCGCTCTGAGGGTCCCTTCATTCCCGTCAACTGTGGTGCCCTGCCCGAAACACTGATTGAATCCGAGCTTTTCGGCCACGTTAAAGGAGCCTTCACCGGAGCCAATGCCAATAAAGTCGGCCTCTTCGAAGCTGCGAAAGGCGGAACCCTGTTCCTCGACGAAATCAACTCCATTCCTCTTCAAGTCCAGTCCAAGCTCTTGCGGGCGATCCAAAACAAAAAAATCCGCAAGGTGGGCGGAACCGAAGAGTTTGAGGTCGACGTCCGCATTGTTGCCGCCTCGAACCAAAATCTGGAAGTTCTGGTCAAAGAAGGCTCTTTTCGCGAAGACCTCTTCTACCGACTCAGTGTAATTTCTATTGAAATCCCACCGCTGAGCCAGCGACCGGATGATGTCCTTGCGCTAGCGCAGCACTTTATCGCACAAGAAATGGAAGGCGGCGAATTCCCCGTAATGGATAACGCCGTGCTGGCCATCCTGCAAAACTATATCTGGCCGGGCAATGTCCGGGAGCTCCAAAACGTGATCCAGCACAGCTTGACCTTCATGAAAGACAACAAGATCACGAAGGAAACCCTTCCTTCAAAACTGATCGTCTCCTACGAAGAAAACCCCGGCGCGCAGAATGCCGCGCTTACCGGCGAATTCGAAAAGGGGAAGTCGCTCAAGGCCTTCCTGCGTGCCAAAGAGAAGGAATACCTCAAGAACGTCATCAACACCATGGGTGGCGACAAGGTCAAGGCCGCTCAGGAGCTCGATATTAGCCTCGCCACCCTCTACCGAAAACTCCCCGAAGAGAAGACCGACTAGACGAGCCAACTACAAACGCCCCACAAAACGCCCCATACTTTGGGGCGTTTTTTTTACCCCACAATGCAACTCACAAATACATGACAAAAACCATTATGTTTTACATAAATACTTTATTATTATATATTTATGAATTGACGCCGCCCCTCTCTTCCATAAGAATGGTATTAACCCTTGGAGGATATCATGTGGGCAATAGGATCATCCCGTCAGTCTCGTTACATTCATCTCGCTGCACTAATCGTTTGCATAGGTTGCTTGGTGGACGTGCAAGCTAGGAATCCGTACAGAAAAACCTTTTTTGGAGACGTATATCCATCCGCAGTCGACACGCGCCTCGATGACCTGAATAGCAATTCCGGACACTGCGGAGTCTGTCACTACAATTTTGACGGGGGAGGAAACAGGAACCTATACGGTGCGGCTATTGAGGCTAAAATGGATGAAGGAAGTAGCGATGAGGAAGCAATTCTGGAGATTCGCTGGCTTGACTCCGATGGCGATGGTTCTCCTAACGAGATTGAAATTACCGATAATATGACCTCCTATGACAACACCCCGACTTTCCCCGGCCTAACCGTCGGAAATGTAGGCGGGGTGAGCTTAGTTGATACGAACGAGATATCAGGGCATTTAACCCCTTCTTCCGGGGAAGATGAAACCGACCCCACCGTAACCCTCTACACGCCCAATGGAGGAGAAACCGCAACCGGAAACGCTGCCACCACCATCTCTTGGCTAGCTAATGATGCCAGCGGGATCGCGGGAATCGATATTTATGTCTCGCTCGATAGTGGAGATAGCTACACCCCCATCGCGAATAACATTCCAAATACCGGAAACTTCACGTGGTACGTATCCAACCGCCCCACCAGCAATGCCATGATCAAGGTGGAAGCCATCGACAACGCGGGGAGGGAAGGAGAGGATGAGAGCGATGCTGTCTTTGTCATCGTTTCTCCCGGCGGGGGTCTGGTTCCCACCACCCTGCGTGACTTTGACCTGCCCGGCAGCCAACCGCTCGTTGATTCTGGATTGCCACAGGAGCAGCCCTCGAACTGCGCCAACTGCCACGGCGGATATAACGAGGAGCATGAACCGTATCACAATTGGATGGGTAGCATGATGGCGCAGGCTGCGCTGGATATGATCTTCCTGGCTAATATGACTATCGCCAATCAGGACGCTCCGGACTCGGGCGACCTCTGCCTGCGCTGCCACAACTCGCGTGGATGGCTCGACGGCCGTTCTTCTCCGACCGATGGAAGCCAAATGACCGAGCTCGACATGGCCGGTGTTTCGTGTGATCTCTGCCATCGCATGGTGGACCCTGTCTACAAAGAAGGGGTTTCCCCTGCGGCCGACGAAGACATTCTCGAACATCTGGAAAATGTGCCCCCGGCCCAAGGCAACGGAATGTTTGTTTTCGATCCCAAAGCCCACCGTCGCGGCCCGTTCAACGACTCAGTCAGTCCGCACATTGATCTGCACTCGCCCTTCCATCAAGATTCCGCCGTCTGCGGCACCTGCCACGATGTCAGTAATCCGGTGTTTATACGCGACGGAACAAACGTTGAATATATCGCCAATGCATTTGATACCCCCCCCGAAGTTACTAACAATACATCCGAGATATTAATGCCGGTGGAACGCACCTACAGCGAATGGTTGCATAGTGCCTACAACAGTTCAAATGGTGTCTTTGCCCCGCAGTTTGCCGGAAATAAAGAGGGGGGAATGGTTGCTTCATGTCAGGACTGCCACATGGCCGATATCCTCGGGCAAGGGTGCGATCCCGCTCAATTCGATGACGTAGCATATAGACCCGACCTCCCGCTTCACGACCTGACGGGCGGAAGCACTTGGCTGCCCAACCTGCTACCCGATGTATTCGGACTGGGAGACGAAGAACGGGTTGCCCTCTCGTACGGAGT
>JAUXGY010000404.1 GCA_030621805.1 Kiritimatiellales bacterium
CTTCGTTGCAGGGGGCTGTGTCATCAACCAGCGTCGATCTCCACCATATCCGTCTTTACTGGGGTAACGAGGATATCGGCGGATCATTTGTTGGGTGGGACCATGTTGAGGATCTCGGCACGGTCGGTAACGGACCGCTGGCACAGGCCGTGAGCGGCCTCTCCGACGGCGAGACCTACTATTATCGGTATGCCGTCAGCAACAGTGTCACCGGAGACTGGGTCATGACGACCTCGAGCGAATACTTCTTTACCGGAGCACTTACGCTTTCTGCGGACTTCACGGATCTCTCGGAAGAACTCCACCTGCCGGCCATGTTGACGATTCAGCGTCCGATGGGGACCACCAATGAAGAGCTTTGCGTGGAATTCACCGTTTCCGGAACCGCTACGGCGGGCAGTGATTATGTAGCCCTCCCGAGCAAGGCGATTCTTCCGGCAGGTGTGTCCTCCGTGCAGGTGCCGGTCACGCCGATCGACGATCTGGAAATGAGCGAACCGTTGGAAACGATTCAGGTCAGCCTGAGCCCCGGGGAATACATTCTGGGTACGCCCTCCTCTGTGGTATTTACTTTAACGGACAATGACTCGCTGAATCCATCTGAGTTTCGCTATCAGGCCAAAATCAGTTTCCCGGGCTATATCAAGGCAGAAACGCTGGATGACTTCCCGGCACTGGTCACCTTTGAAGAAGGCCGTGGAGGCTTCTCCTACAGTCAATGTGCGCCGGATGGCGGCGACCTGCGCTTCAGCAGCGCGTTGCGCGACGAAATGCTGAGCTATGAAATCGAAGACTGGAACCCGGCCGGCACATCCTACGTGTGGGTGAAGGTGCCTGCTCTCGATGCCGCCGGGTTTATCCGCGCCTATTGGGGGCACGCAACTAAAACCACGGCCCAGTCCAATAGCGAATGGGTCTGGAACAACGACTACATCGGGGTTTGGCATCTAGACGAATCAACCGGAAACCGCAAGGACTCCTCGCCCGATGCACGGACGGGGGTTCCTTCGGGTGTAACCTCCGCTTCGGGGGTTCTGCTTGGCGCCATGGAGGTTAATAGCGGACAATCGGTCGATGTGGGCGGCGGCAATTCGTCGGCTCCGGATCTCGGCCTGCCCGATCAGCAAATCACGGTCGAGGCCTGGGTGAATCTGGATAGTCGTCCGGAGTGGGGCGGCTTTATCGGATTCCTGCAGGATAACGGTTCCGATGAACACGGCTGGTCGCTTGGAACCTATCAAAGCAAATTTTACCTCTGTGTCTCGGGTGGGGGGAACGGGTTGACCTATCTGCTCTCCCCGGCGGTTCCGCCGCTCAACCAGTGGCTCTACGTGGTGGGTTCCTACGACGGAAGCACCATGCGTCTCTATGTGGACGGCCAGATGGTTTCTTCCTCCGCGCAGGAGATAGGCACCATCGACTATATCGATTCGTGGCTTACCCTCGGGGCATACAAGGATGACAATGAGAATATTAGCAGTGACGGAACGATCGACGAGGGACGGATCTCCTCCACGATTCGTTCGGCCGACTGGATCTGGGCGACCTATAAAACAATTAGCGATTCAAGCAACTTCACCGCCATTGGCTCCCTGTATGCCGACACGGATGCCGACGGGATGGAGGACGATTGGGAAATCGCCACCTTCGGGGATATGATCACGGCAGGAAAAACCACAGACTGGGACGAAGACGGAATGCGTGATGTGGATGAGTTCCGGGCTGGTACCGGAGCGAAAGATTCATCTTCGAAGCTCTTTGGTGCGCTGGATCGCGTCGCCACGTCGGCGGATGAAATGGATATCACATGGTACGCCCGTCAGGGACGTATCTATTTTGTTGAGGAATGCACCAATCTCACTGCGGGGGCATGGTCGCGCATTGCCGAGGATATCTCCGGAAACGATGATACAAAAATTATTCGTGTGAATACGGGAGAGGATGCCTCGTGCTTTTTCAAGATCGGTCTCGACTATGACCCTGCTGAATAATGGTGAGGGAATTGTGATTTAGATCGCCAGGATAGTGTTGGACGTTATTTGACCTACAGTGCATGGTCGTGATTACCCGCTCGGAAAACTTCCGTTCAAAGGACTCCAATTCCTTGATTTTATTCGCAATACGCTTAATACATAGCCCATAATACATGTTCATATATTTGATTGCCAAAAAAAGGTGGTACAGATGACCAATGGGTTAAAAGTGACCGCTGCAACCGCAGTGGCGGTTGTGGTATTGATTGGGTTGCTGAAGTGCGGCGGCACCAAGCCGGCCGGACCTGAACAGGGGACTCCGCTTGTAATGTATGGGGCGGCGGGAGTGAAGCCGCC
>JAUXGY010000222.1 GCA_030621805.1 Kiritimatiellales bacterium
GAGCGTATCGAAGCCGATGCGGCGCTCAGGGAGAGCGAAGTGCGTTTCCGAAACTTAGTCGAAACGGCCTCCGACTTAATCTCGGAAATCGATGTAAACGGAATTTTCACCTATGTCAGCCCGCAGGTAACGGCCTTGCTGGGCTACGTGCCCGAGGAGTTAGTGGGGAAACATTGTACCGTCACCATGCCGCGCGCCGAGGCGGCTGCGGTAAAAACTCTCTTTACGGAAGCCGTGGAGCAAGGCGCCCCGATTCATTCGATGATCAACGTCAACCTGCATAAAGAGGGTCGAACCGTCATCTTTGAAAGCAACTCGGTGCCCTTCTACGACAAGGAGTGGAACATTCAGGGGTATCGGGGGATTGGCCGGGATATCACCGAACGCATGACGGTCGAAAAACAACTGGCCTTTGAGCGAAACCTCTTCCGATCATTCATGGACCATGCGCCGAATTTAATCTTTTTCAAGGATAGTGACGGACACTTTATCGAGGTCAATAACGCCAAGGCCAACGAGGTCAGCCTGACCCCCGAAGAGATCATCGGGAAAACCGATTTCGACTTCCTACCGGAAGAGCAGGCCCAGGCCAAGTTTGAAGAGGAACTCGAAGTGATGCGTTCCGAAAAGCCGATGCAAAAAGAGGAGTTTTCCACCACGCCGAAAGGCGACCGGTGGTATCTCACCACCAAGGTTCCGCACTACGATGAAAAGGGCAACATCATCGGAACCTTCGGCACGTCGTGGGACATTACCGCTCGTAAAAAGGCCGCGGAAGAACTTCGACAGTTGCGGGCGCAACTTAGCAACATCATCGACTCCATGCCCTCGATTCTAGTGGGCGTGGAGGCCTCCGGCTGTGTAACCCAATGGAATCGGGAAGCGGAGCGCAGCACTCAACTCACAGCGACGGAGGCCAAGGGAAAACCCTTGAAGGAAGTCTTTCCTCAACTCGCCAAGGAGATGGTCAAGGTCGAGCGTGCCATTCGGGAACGAGACACGCAGAAAGAGGAGCGAATTCCGGTCCGCAAGGATGGCCATACGCGCTATACCGACATCACCGTCTATCCGCTACTTGAAAATGATGCCGAAGGGGCCGTCATCCGCGTAGATGATGTTACCGAGCGTGTCCTGATCGAAGACAGCATCCGCAACATTGTGGAGGGTGTT
This sequence comes from Kiritimatiellales bacterium, assembly GCA_030621805.1. Lineage (GTDB taxonomy): Bacteria > Verrucomicrobiota > Kiritimatiellia > Kiritimatiellales > Pontiellaceae > Pontiella. The sequence goes on from JAUXGY010000222.1 coordinate 1,171, forward strand.
TCCGCCGTTGGACGCCAATTCTTCGGATCCATGGTGAACCAGCTGGCAAAATCCCTCGATGCCGATTTTGCCTTCATTAGTGAATATTCCGATGAGACCCACGAGACCATGCGCACCATCTCGGTCTTCGATAATGGGAAAACGAACGACAACTTCACCTATTCCCTTGGCGATTCCCCCTGCAAAAAAGTGATGGAGGGCACGACTTGCGTCTGCCTTTCAGATGTCCATGCACTGCATCCAGATAGCGAGTTACTCCAAGGCCGGAAGGTCAAAGAGTACATCGGAATCCCCTTGGTCGACTCGGAAGAAAAGCCCTTGGGCTGCATGGTAGCGATGTATAAGAATCCGATCGAGGAACTGGAGTTTGCGACGTCAATCATGCAGGTTTTTGCGGGTCGTACGGCCGCCGAGCTCGAACGCCTGCACGCCAGCAAGGAGCTCATCAAGCTACGCAACCTGCTCAGCAATATCATTAACTCAATGCCTTCGATCCTCGTGGGGGTGGATGCCGACAGCCGCGTGATGCAGTGGAACCACGAGGCCGAGCGCATGACTGGCACCCTCGCCAAACAGGCCATCGGGAAACATCTGGAAGAGGTCTTCCCGGATCTGGGAAGCGAAATGGAACGAATCCTTGAGGCCATTGGAAACCACGAACTCCAACACGACGAACACATTCCCTGCGTGATCGGGGACGAGCATCGCTTTGCCGACGTCACCGTCTACCCGCTGACCACCGACGGAGACGATGGGGCCGTGATTCGTATCGACGATGTCACCGATCGCGTCCGCATTGAGGAAATGATGGTGCAATCCGAAAAAATGATGTCCGTCGGCGGGCTTGCGGCAGGGATGGCCCACGAGATTAACAATCCTCTGGCGGGCATCCTGCAAAACCTGCAGGTCATGCGAAACCGCATCACCCATAGCACCGAACGCAACCTGACTGCCGCCGAGGAAGCCGGCACGTCGCTGGAGGCCATCCAGACCTACATGCACGACCGCGACCTGCTCAAGATGATGGACTCCGTCTCCGATGCCGGGCGGCGCGCCGCCAAGATTGTCGACAACATGCTCAGCTTCAGCCGAAAGGATGAAGCGCATTTTGCGCCCAACAAACTCGATGAGATTATCGAGCGCAGCCTCGAACTTGCATCGAACGACTACAACCTGAAAAAGCGCTTCGATTTCCGCCACATCCAAATCGACAGGGACTACGATGATACGCTCGATCTCATCCCCTGCGAAAGCAGCCAGATTCAACAAGTGATCCTCAACCTGCTGACCAATAGCGCGCAAGCCATGGCGGAACATCCGGACGAGGCGAAAGAACCCCGCATCACGCTACGTCTTAAGCGTGAAAAAAGCATGGTCTTGATCGAGGTGGAAGACAACGGCCCCGGAATGGACGCCGAGGCCCGCAAACGCGCATTCGAACCTTTTTTCACCACCAAAGAGGTCGGGCGTGGCACCGGCCTCGGGCTGTCGGTCTCCTATTTTATCATTACAGAAAACCACGGAGGAACGATGCTCCTCCGTTCGGTTCTTGGAAAGGGAACCTGCTTTAGCATTCGGATCCCCTTCGAGCACCGGCAAACCATGTGGGGTCTGCGACTCTGATTTTAGAGCTTGGGTTTTATTTGCCGCCCACTGTATAGTCTCTCCCTTTTATAAAGGACTTTCTATGAAACAATTTTCAGCCATCCGCGTACTGGTCATCGATGACGAACCGGCCATTTGCATGAGCCTAACCGCATTCCTAGAAGACTATGGTTTCAACGCATCCTCTGCCGAAAGCGCGGAAGAGGCCTTGGATTTAATGAAAAACAACACCTACGACGTGTGCATTGTCGACCTGCGCCTCCCGGGGATAAGTGGCGAAGACCTCATTATCCAAGCCCGCGAACGCTTTCCCAAGCAGCGCCACATCATCTACACGGGTTCCATCTCCTATAATCTCTCTGAAAAGCTACAGGCTCTCGGCATGCGCCCGGAGCATGTATTCCTCAAGCCCGTCCGAGTTCTCACGTTACTGGTTAAATGCATCAAGTCATTAGCGCCCGAGACAGAGGGAAATGCAGTCTAAGTCATTTCTCGAAATACTGGAGATCGGCTAATTTAACTATGCCTTCCCAAGTAGCCATCATCGTACGGTCGAAGAATGAAATGCCGCATCTGCGTACTGCGCTCGGCATGCTGCAAAAACAAACCTTCTCTGAGTTCGAACTCTTCGCGATCGACTCTGGATCAACCGATGGCTCCGTCGACCTGTTGCGGCACTATTGCGACGCCGACCACCTCACCGAAATCCCTCCCGAAGCTTATGCCCCGGGCAAGGTGCTTAACGAGGCCATCGCCCCGATCCCCCACGAGATCATCGTTCTCCTGAATGCCGATGCCATTCCCCAATCCGAAGTGTGGCTCGAAAAACTCATCTGTCCCCTTCTCGATGCCACCGCCGACGCCACCTTCAGTCGGCAGATTGCCCGTCCCGACTCCCACTTTATTGTCACCTACGACTACCAACGCGCCTACGATCCAAAGAAAGCAGGAGACTCCTTTTTCTCCGCGGTCGCCTGCGCCTTCAAACGCGAGCTGTGGGAACGACACCCCTTTCATAATCAGGGCTATGCCGAAGACGCTATCTGGGCCGACTCCTGCCGGGTCCTTGGTGCCCGCCTCCAATTGATTCCCGAATCCGAGGTGGAGCATTCGCACAACTACTCGCTCTCACAACTGTTCTATAAAAAATTTAGACACGGAAATGCCCTCGCCAAAACCGAGGGACAGGTTTCGGCGGTTGGACACAGGCTCTATCTCTGCATGCGCGAGCTGGTGCGCGATTTTTTGTTTGCGTGCCGCCAGCGAAAACTCGGCACCATTCCCTACAATATTGCCTACCGCATTACGATCCACGCGGGGCTGCACAAAGGACTGAAAGAGGGTTTGAAATGAGCCGCT
>JAUXGY010000006.1 GCA_030621805.1 Kiritimatiellales bacterium
TGTCCCGCCCGGATCGTTTGCCATTTTCTTGCCGACGGATGCGCACCTGCCGCTTATTGGCGAGGGTCCGATCCATAAAGTGGTGGTGAAGGTGAAGCGCTAAAACGAACAAACGGCTCCGCAATCCTTCACCTTTCCATCAAAACATATGCCCGATTTGGAAGTTAAAGCGGCCTTTGCCGTCTTGCCATTGCTCGTCGTAGGTAATCGGCCAAGCATAGTCGAGGTGCAAGGGAAATCCGGGCAGGTCGAGCCGGATGCCAACGCCCCAGTTGTCGTTATAGCTCGTGGTATTAAAGTCCAGCGAGTCTAGATTGACAACGCCCCAGTCGTAGAAGGCGGCTCCGCGTACTTTACTCCAGATCGGCACGGTATATTCAACCGTGAAATAGGCCGAGCTGTTTCCGCCGACGGGTTCGCCGTTTACATCCTTTGGGCCCACATCGCGGAATTCATATCCACGCAGGGTGCGGGGTCCGCCGAGGAAGAGGCGGTCGAATAGCGGAACGTGGGTGGTCTCTCCAAAATAGTCTACCGACTCAATCTGCCCCCGAAGGTTTAAGACCGTATCGCCGATGAGGGGCCAATACTGTCCCGAGCGGATTTTTGCGCCGTAGATATCGGTTTCGGCACCCAATGGGCCGCCCGCAAAATAAGGAGTAATGGAGGTCTTATTTCCTCGGGAGGGATTAAAGAACCGGTTGCGGGTATCGCGGGACCACGTAAAATCCAAGCCACTTTTAAGGCGCTTGCCTTCTTCAGCCTTAATGACATCCGAGGCCGAGTCCTGCACGTCGAACACATCGAACTGCTCAATGGTATAGGCAAGCCTTCCGCGCGTGAAGCGGCCGAGCGGCTTCCCAAGCGAGAGGCGCATGCCGTCGTTTTTCTGATCGTAGGCATCGGAAAAGTACCGCGCTTCGCGGTGATAGAGGTCTACCCCGAAGGAGAGCTTACGATCGAGGAACCACGGCTCGACAAAGGAGATGTCAATATCGTTACGCTCGGAGCCGAGCTGCAGGCGAATCTTAAACTTTTGGCCGGCGCCGATGGGCGGCCAGGTTTTCCAATTAAAGTTGCCCTGAGAGAGTTCGATGTAGCCGACGAGCGAATCGATGCTCGAAAAGCCGACCCCGGCGGAGAACTGGCCGGTAGGCTTTTCTTTTACCTGCACGTTGAGGTCGTATTTATCGCCCTCGCCGATGGGCTCGGGGTTAGCGGTGACAACCTCGAAATAGCTAAGGTTGCGCAAGCGGTTTTCGGAGGTCCTGACCCGGCTACGATTGTATTTATCGCCGGGGTAGACGACCATCTCACGGCGGATCACCTTGTCTTGTGTCCGCTCATTGCCCGAAATATTCACCTTGTTGATGTAGCCGATGGTTCCCTCCGAGACCTCATAGCGGACATCTACCCTTCCTGTTTCGGCATTGGCATCGTAGACGGGGCGGACATTGGTGCGGATGTAGCCTCGGTTCCCATAGAAGGCTCGGATACTTTCGCTTCCGGCTTCGGCCGCCGCAAGGGCGGCCACATCCCCGGTATCGAGGCGAATGCCGCGCCGCAACTCCTGCTCTTCAAAGTTTTCCATGCCAGCCACCACAATCTTTCCCACCCGATAGCGCTGTCCTTCATTGATCGTGAAGACCATTCTTGTCTTCTTCGGTTTGGAGTCGTCGAGCTTTGGGTCGGATACGGAGACATCGAGGAACCCGGCGTTCATGTAGAGCGTCTTGATGGTAAAGACGTCCATGTCGACGTTTTCGGGCTTGTACTTTCCGGCTCCGGTTATGAAGGAGAAAAACCATTTTTGCTTTTGCTGCATGGTCTTCCGCAGCGTCTTGTCATCGATGAGGTCGTTTCCCTCGAAAACGATTTTCTTGATTCCAAGCTTGCGCCCTTCGTTAATGCTGAAAACAACATCCACCGTACCGAGTTTCTCATCCATCCGGGTCTTCCATTCGACCTTTGCATCGGGATACCAGAAGTCGCGGTAGGCCTCTTTGATTTTGGAGGTCGCCTGAGCAAAACTAGAATCGTCCGCAAACTGCCCAATTACCAATTCAGATTTTTTGCGCACCTTTTTATTGCGCATCTTCTTAGCCCCGACAATTTCAATGCGGCGGAGCTTAAGCTTAGATACCACGGTGTAGATCAGCACGACACCATCGGGATCCACATCCATGCGGGCATTGACATAGGTGTAGCGCCCTGACTCGCGCATCCGATTCACATCCACGGCAATGGAGGAAAGGATCTCTTCTCGATCGGTTACCTGTTCGCCCACCTTGAAGGAGGTAAAGGCCGTGACCGAGCTCATGTCGTACGATTCACCAGCCTGATTGACAATCCGGATATCCTTGATGGTTTCGGCCGAAGCCGACCAACCCACCAGTGCGCCGAGAAGAATGAGAATTGTTTTTTTCATGGAACCTATCAAGGGGTTGGAAAACTAGTAGCCGGAAGGAACGGGGTCGTCATCGCGTGGGTCCCGATCTTCGAAACGGGTATATTCTTTGATAAAACTCATTTGTACTTCACCGGTTTCCCCATGCCGGAACTTGGCCACATCGACCACCGCCCGGTTGTCATCATTCCGTTCTTCACCATGTTTATAGTAGCTGGGACGATAGAGCAACAACACGACATCAGCATCCTGCTCAATCGCACCGGAGTCGCGCAGGTCGGACAGTTTGGGAATATTGTCGCCTCGGCCTTCCGTTGCTCGACTGAGCTGACTGAGCACGACGACCGGGACTTTCAGCTCTTTGGCCATCGCCTTGATGGCCCCTGAGATGGCCATGGTTTCGCGCTGGCGGCCATCCTTGGCAAACTTGGTGTAGTTCATGAGCTGAAGATAGTCGACAATGATCAGCTCCACCCCAAAACGGCTCTTCATACGGCGGGCGCGGGAGCGCAGTTCGACCGCCTCTAGGCCGGGGGTATCATCAATGTATATATTAGCCTTTCTCAGGCGATCCATCGCCTCGGTCAGCCGCATATTGTTTTCCCCGGTCAGGTTTTTCTGTACGGCTTGCATGGAGACTCGGGCGTTCGAAAAAAGCATACGGCGAACCAACTGCTCGCGAGACATTTCCAAGCTAAAGATTCCCACGGGAACGCCAACGCCCCCTTGAGCCAACTTGCCAAGGGCGGCGTTCTCGGCAATGTTCATCGCCAGCGAGGTTTTTCCCATGGCGGGGCGAGCGGCGAGCACAATCATATCGGTTTTGGCCAACCCGCGCAGGCGGCCATTGAGTCCGGCATAGCCCGTGGTGACGCCTAGATCTATATCGTTGGGATCTTTTTGGATCTCGGTGAAGACCTCGTTCAGCGACTCGTTCCAGTCGGGGATCTTGTCACCGCCGTGGCTGGCAAGGCCGAAGAGCGATTCCTCGGCATGGCTGATAAGCAGGGCGGCCGCATCCTCGCCCTTGTAGGCGGAATCGGTCACTTCGTTGGAGTGTTCGATCAGGCGACGGTAGAGGTTTTTTTCCTGAACAATATCGCAGTAGAACTCGACGTGCGCGGGAACCAAGGTGCTGTCTTGGAGCTGAACGAGATAGTCATAGCCCCCGACCTTTTCGAGGGCGTTGTGGGTCTTGAGCCATTCGGCAATTGTGATGGCGTCCATGGCCACGTTGGCCTGGTTCATCTCTACCATTTGCTCAAAAAGCGCCTGATGGCGGCGATCATAAAACGAATCGCTGCTCAGGCGTTTAGCGAGGCATTTATCAATGGCGTTAGCCGGATCAAGAAGGATCGAGCCGAGAACTCCGCGTTCGGCTTCCTCGCTGTGCGGGGGTATCCGAAGTCCCGACCCTAGAGCCTCTGGAATCATTTCTCTTCTACGATCCAAACCTTGAGCGTGCCGGTGACTTCCGCATGGAGCTTGATGGAAACATCAAACACTCCCAGCTCATGCAACGGGGTGGCCAAAACAACCTTGGATCGGTCGATGTCCAGCCCCTGTTCCTTGATTTTTTCGAGAATCGGGGGAATTCCGACGGAGCCGAACAGCTTGCCGTTATCGCCTACTTTGACGGCGATAGTGCATTCGATTCCCTCGATCTTTTTGGCCAACTCTTCAGCGGCACCCTTTTCCTTTTCCAGTTGGGCGAGGCGCTCGGTGCGCCTCTTCTCAATCTGGCGTTTCTTTCCTTCGGTCACCTCGGAGGCGATCCCTTTCGGGAAAAGAAAGTTACGGGCATAGCCGTCGGCAACCTTCACGATATCGCCTTCGATTCCGAGCCCTTCCACTTGATCCATCAATAAGACTTCAATAGCCATAATTCGTTCCTTCCTACTTAGCGGATGAGACCCACAACCCGCGCACGGCGGATGGCACGTTTGATCTGGCGCTGTTGCTGGGCATTGGTGCCCAACAGGCGGCGGCTCAGAATTTTGCCCCGGTCGGTCATGAACTTCTTGAGAAGTTCCGCATCTTTATAATCAATTTTATCGACCCCTTTGAGGAGCTCGGGATCGCGTTTATATTCATCTCTATCTCTACTACGACGCATAATTCATCTTCCTTTCTCTAAAATGGAACATCTTCATCATCGGCAGTTTCTGGAGTCGGGGCGGGCACACTGGGTGCCGATGGGGCGGACGCATCGGCAGGTGCCGCGGCATATTCCGTTCCCTTGCCCGGGCTACCGAGAAACTGCACTCGGTCGGCGCGTACACGCAACTTACTGCGTTTCTCGCCCTGCTGGTTTTCCCACTGATCCAACTGCAAACGGCCTTCCACAAAAACCGGAGAGCCCTTATGCAGGTATTCGGAGGCCGTTTCGGCCTGCCGTCCCCACACCACAACATCCACATAACAGACCTGTTCAACCGTTTCACCGGCCTTGTTTTTGAAGGATTCGTTCACGGCCAGACCCAGATCGGCAACCGCCGTTCCAGATGGCGTATACCGGATTTCCGGATTACGCGTCAGATTCCCCATTAACAAGACCCGGTTGTAGCTGGCCATTTTAAGCCTCCTGTGCGGCTTCTTCCGATTCTTCGGCCAAAACAAATTGGGCGCGGAACACATTGGTGGAAAGTCTCAAACGCTCTTTGAGCGCATCGATTTTCGTTCCTTCCAGTTTAAACATTAGAACCGCATACAGACCGGCCTTCTGTTTTTTCAACGGGCGCGCAAAATTCTTTTTGCCCATGCGGGTGGTGCTTTCGAGCGTTCCTCCCAGCGTTTCAAGTTCTTCCTTCACGCGGGCGATGGCCAGATCGAGGCCTTCTTCGTCCAATGTCTCTGGAAAGATGAACAGTCCTTCATACAATGTATTCAATGGTTTTCTCCTTACTTATCCTGTCTTCGACCGATTGAACGCATTCATCGTCCGTTCGGTTCCGATGGAAAAGATGCTTTCTACCGCATCGGCGGCACGTTCGACAACCTTTTCCAGTCCTAAACTCTCTTCGTCGCCAAAGTCGCCGAGCACGAACTCAATCATGTCCGTACCCTCCGGTCTCGGCCCGACCCCCACCCGTACGCGGGGAAACGCCTTGGTTTGCAGCCATTCCAGCACTGATTTCATGCCGTTATGGCTTCCGCCCGTTCCCTTGCCCCGCACCCGTACATGGCCGAGTTCCAACTCGACATCGTCGTAGACCACTACTGTATCGGCCGGGTCGACGCGCCACTTTTTCATCGCGCCCCAAACGGCGCGCCCGCTTCGGTTCATGAACGTGGTCGGTTTAAGCAACCGCACCTCATTCCCTCCGATGCAACACGTTGCCTGCTGAGCCGGGAACCAGAACATCTTCCGGAACTCGTTCCCCTGCCGGCGAGCTATCTCCTCCACCACCCTAAATCCAACATTGTGGCGGGAGCGTGCATACTCCTTCCCAGGATTTCCTAGTCCAACGACCAGCTTCAAACGCCTGCCTCCCGGAAAATAAAACTTGATTACTCTGCCGCTTCGTCGTCGGCCTTCTTCTCGCTGATCACTTCCGGCTCAGCGCCTTCAGCCGCATCGGCCAGTCCTTCTTCTTCCGGCTCCTCTTCTGCACGCGGTACCGCGACGGAGGCCACAATCGCATCTTCTTCGATTGTGGTTGTAAATTTAGTTCCCAATGCGAGGTCCGCCACACACAGCGTATCGCCAATGCCCATTTCTGAAACATCCACTTCGATGGATTCCACCAGATTCCGCGGCAAACATTCGATCGAGATCGAGTGCATCACCTGATCCAAGATTCCGCCCTCTTTCACCCCGGCGGCTTCGCCCACGAGCGACAGCAGAATATCGACCTGAATCGCCTGACCCGCTATAATCTTAAGCATGTCGACGTGTAAAATGCTTCCGTTCACCGGATGGCGTTGGACATCCTTCACCAGAACGGAAACATCGCCCGCGCCATCCATCGCGATCTCGGTGATCAGCGTTTCGGTGGCGTGGTGGTGTAGCAGTTCTTCGAAGGCGTGCATGTCGAGTTGAACCGGGGAGGCTTCCTTGCCTTCTCCATAAATGATTCCCGGAAGGCTTCCCGCCCGACGCATACGGCGCGAGTTGGATGTTCCCTGCAGGTCTCTTTTCTTTGCAATAAGTTTAGCGTCTTCCATGAGTTCTCTCCTAATTATCTATATCCTGAATAACGAGCTGACCGACTGGTCGTTGTGAATACGGCAGATGGCCTCTGCCAAGGTGTCCGCCACCGACAACACCGTTACGTTAAAGTCTTCCCACTTTCGCTGAGGGACGCTATCGGTGGTCACCAGCTCTTCAATCGGCGACTCCTTCAATCGTTCAATCCCTTTTTCCGTCAGTAACGAATGGCTCACTGCGGCTCGAATCGATTTTGCGCCCGCCTTTTTCAGTAGTCCGGCGGCGGCCGACAACGTGCCGGCCGTCGATGTCATATCGTCTACAATCAACGTATTGCAGCCCTCGACATCCCCTACGAGATGATTGGCCTCCACATCCGTGGCACTCTTGCGCTGCTTCCCGACGACCGCAATACCGGCATCCAGCAGTTTTGAGTAGGCATCCGCCATCTTTAATCCGCCCGCATCGGGAGAAACCACCACCAGATTATCCAGACTCTGGCTGCGCAAATATTTCACGATCACCGGAGCGGCATAGAGATGGTCCACCGGAATATCAAAAAATCCCTGAATCTGCTGGGCGTGCAAATCCATACAAAGCACCCGATTGGCCCCGGCAGCCACTAGTAAATTAGCGACGAGCTTGGCCGTGATCGGCACGCGGGGCTGGTCTTTGCGGTCTTGGCGGGCATAGCCATAATACGGGAGTACTGCCGTGATACGCTTGGCCGATGCGCGTTTCGCAGCATCGATCATAATCAGCAACTCCATCAGGTAGTCGTTCGGGTTCACCGCAACCGACTGCACCAAAAAGAGGTCGTCGCCGCGCACATTGTCGCGCAGCTTCACAAAAATCTCGCCGTCCGGGAAGCGCGTGATGTCTACGCCGCACAGTTCCACCCCGGCCGCCAACGCAATGCGTTCCGCCAAATCCTGATGTCCTGTTCCTGATAAAATCTTCATGTCGTTCCACTTTAAGTGGTTGCCCGACCAGGGTTCGAACCTGGACCCTATGAGTCAAAGTCACATGTGCTTCCATTACACTATCGGGCAAACAAAATCATCCGGCGGTAGGCGATTTCCTAAAGCCAACTTCCACCGGTTTACAAAAGAGCGAGAGACCATAGAAAGGCGGCACAGGGAAGTCAAGCCGTCAAATGGAAGAAACCACATGTAGTTCTACTCTCAGGCAGATTCGAAAGAGCGGCCTTACGCATACGCCTTCTGATGACTCAGCTATACGCCTCCGTCTATGACATAATGGGCCACCAAAAAAGTCCATGCCACCCCGATTTCAATCCATGCCAGGCGTTGGATATTCATGCCGCGAATCATCTTTTGCCATTTTTCCTGAAATAATAATGCAAGTGATCCGTCCACCAAAAAGGCAATACCTGCCCAAAACAGAATGGAGGAAAAGAGATTCATAATGTGGGCTAGGTTTGGGAATCGTCGAAATGACGTTGCTCAGCAATACGCGAGGTTTCCATCCTTCGGCGGAGAAATAGAGAGCCGTGTTTTAGCCCCTGTTTTTGGCGCCTCGAAGGGATTGCTTCATCCGATTTATCTACATCGATTTACTGAAGCTGAGATTTTTCACCCCGGCCGCCGCACAGGCATCCATGACGTTGATAATCCGGTGATGAAAGGCTTCCTTATGCGGTAATAGGTTCACAAAAAAGGTCGACCCCTGCGACATCGCAACGGCCCTTAATCCCTTTATCTGAGTGGTTAGGTCCGCGAGTTCTTTGTCTTTCCCCGAGAAGGTTATACCATCCACGGATACGGTTCCATCGGTCGAAATAAGAATCACAACCTCAACCGGCAGGGTAACCATAACCTGTGGTAGGGTCTGGGCGGGCAACATGAATGAAATATCGCCCTCCTTTCTAATCAGCTCCATCGTGACGATAAAATAGATCAGCAACAGGAACACCACGTCAATCAAAGGTGAAACCTGCAGGTCGAGCTTAGCCTCTTCCAGATTTTTATTTAATTTCACTGGGGTCTCCTTCGTACGCGGCATAAATCAAATCATGGGCACCCGCATCGCCGAGAGCCTTCATGATTTTCTCATTCATCTCATATTTGACCATGCCCCCGGAGCGGATCTGGACTTTTAGGTTTTCATCACGCTCAACCTCGACGCGTACCCGGTCCCTGAGCTCGTCCAGTGTCAAAGACTTGCCGCCGATGCCCATGTAAATTTCCTCCTTCTCATTCACGGCAATGACCAGCCGATCCACCATCTTTTGCTCGGGAACCTTGGCGTGAACGGCGGTGGGGACTTTAATCGGAATTTTTTCATCAATCACGGTCGAAGCCACAATGAAGAAAATCAGTAGCAGGAAGACCATGTCGATCATGGGGGACATATCAATTTCAATGTCTTCGTTGTCTTGTGGTTGGAGTTTCATTTTTGACTTACCTTCTTGTTTCCAAATGAACGCTTAGACCCTTGCCCTATTCGCCCTCCATGTTCTCCAGGGCTTCAAGATCCGTAAAGCTCATAGGCATCTTGCCGGTTTCAAGCGCGTCGAACAGAAACCCAATATTGCGGCCCAGCGTGGCCAAGGTTTTCTGGAACCCCTTCTTGAACATGAAGAAAAAGAACATGGCGGGGATGGCAATCACCAAGCCGGTTGCCGTCGTGATGAGGGCCTCACCAATGTTCGCGGCCAGCTCGCTCGACTTATCTGTTCCTGATGTTCCCAGCGTGTTAAAGGCCTTGATCATGCCCGATACCGTACCGAGCAGCCCCAACATCGGCGCACTGGCTCCAATGACAGAAAGATAGTCGATCGGCTTCATGAGCCTCGTCAACTGCTCAACGGAGGCCTCTTCAACCGACTGCTGCACCTTCTGGAAATTAATTTCCTCTTCGCCGTCAAGGCAACGCTCGAGTCCGGCACCAAAGGTGTTGGCGAACATGGAAGGGTGCTTGCGACAATAGATCAAAGCGGTTTTAGTTTTCTTTTCCATCATCATGTCCAGCAGCTCCGGCATCTGCTCGGTGTGTAGCAGAGACTTCGACCGAAGCGAAATAAAGTTCTGGATAACGAGAACAACCATGAAGAAGGAGAAACCACCGAGGGGCCACATAGCCCAGCCGCCTGTTTTAACCATTTTGAGCAGACTGATTTTCTCAGCGGCATCCCCCCCGTCCTGAGCAAACACACTCCCCGCTACCATCAGCAATGCTGCAATAAAGAGTCCTTTTTTCATTCCATCTTCCTCCGTTTATTTGATCTTTTTTTCGAATTTATTGGTTTAAATTTCCGCAGGTTTCCTGCGCCGTCGATTCATTGAATATCTAATCAACCTATTCTTCCTGCATACCGTCCTGTTCCGTATCCTGCTCCATGTCCTGCTCAGCATCCTGCTCCGGCTCCACGGCTTCTGGCTCTTCCGTTTCCTGTTCTGCCGGAGGCTCCTCCTCTACCGGTGGGGCCGCCTTTTCGGGCAATGTTTTTCGCAGTTTTTCCGCATCGATCGCAATGTTTGATCCCGCGTAGATACTTTGTACCTGCCGAGCACAGTTTGCGGCCGAATTGGTCATGCCATCGTCCAGATAGAGGTTCGCTGCAAGCCACTCACTTGCTGGCATCCAATCCATATCGTTACCATGATCGGAGATAATCCCGCATATCGTCCAGATCGCTTTACGAGGCTCGCCTTTTGCACGTTCGATACAGGCCTGTAGATAGAGTCCAGCGGCCTCGGATTCCACTTCATCGCGCATTTTTTCGGCCATCGCCAATCCGTTAGTGGTCACCAGCCCATTCGTAGTTGTAGCCGAGAGCGCCACCAAAGCGGAGTAGATTTGTCCCTGTGCCAACAAATTCGGGAGCTTACTTTCCATCAAGACTTCGGCGGCACGTTGTACTTGGTCGAAATCCTCATTGGCAAGATGCGACTTCACCAGCATACCGAAGACGGATTGCAGATTATTGCTGATGGCCATGTATTCCCAATAGGGCTTCATCATGGGGCCAAGCGTGATGATCACGTCGGAGTACTCGCCGGTGTTAAAGCTCTGCTCGACGGCAAAGGCATCGTATTTAGGAAAGAAGGTCAGACCTTTGATTTTATCCACTGGAGCAGGATACTCCTTGCTGGACCGGTTGGGATGAAAGGTCAGGATATCGTTTTCCAAGCTTTGCAGAAACCCCTTCACCTTCTTACCATTAGCCACTTCGATTTCCGCCGGTGTGCCGGATTGCACAGCCTGCCCAGAGATCGCCGTTGCGGAAAGAACCACCAAACTTAAAAGTAACCGTTTCATGATTCTTCTCCCTCTACCGCGCTGGGTTCGGTCTCGGGAGCGACGCTCTCATCCGAATCGGTTGTATCCGTCTCGTCTAAAGAACCCTTAACCGCAACGATGATATTCGTTACGACTCCCCCCTCTACGAGGGTTTCGATTTCTCCGGCCTCGGCCGCGCCCAGTTCCTGACGGGCCACATCGGCCTGCGGAAGGGTATTCACAAAGGAGTCAAAAAGCATCGCCCGGTAGGTATTCAGCCGGTCGTTTTCCTGATCCAGCTTGCCCAGACAGCGTGCCGCTGCCAGATAGGCTTCGGCCGACCAGTATCCATTGGCATAGCCTTTATACTGGAAGTAGACGCGCTGGTAGTACGCGTGAGCGAAAGCCATACGGTTGCGCATCTCCTCGCCGGATTCCTGAAGGCCGGCCTGTTCCTCGACTTGACCCAACTGGTAGTAGGCTTGAACCACCGGCTCTCCGCGCCATGCAGGCACCCCGAGCACCATCATGTTGTTGGTGATGGCCATGCTAAAATCGCCCTGCTCAAGAAGGATCTGCGCCATCATTAACTGCGCCCAAGCCATGGATGGATCGTCCATATACTGAGCCTGCGCATCACTAATGGTCTCAAGCGCGTCATCATAGTCCTTTGCGGCAAACTGGCCTAAACTGCGGAGCTTGTAGGCCTCGCGCACAAAGTCGGAATCCTCGAACTTGGTCTTAAAAATATCCAATAGCTCTTCCGCACGCGAATAGTCCTTATTTTCGATGGAAACCTTGCAAATGGCCGAGAGTACGGGAGGCGAAACACTTTCGAAATCCGGCAACTCGACCAGTAACCGGCGACCGAGATCGGCTTCGGTTTTAGTGATCAAGGCCATGGTTACGCGCAGGCGGAGTTTCAGAACAAGACTATCGGTTGCTTCGATTGCGCTCTTCAACTCGGAAAGAAGCGTATCCTGCTCATCGAAACTGAGCCAGAGACTTGTGATATTGACCAGTTCTTCGATGATCATATCGACGCCATCCTGCAACACATCGTCGCCGTACTCTATGACGGCAGCAAGATAGTCAGCAACCACCTCGTCAACTAGGGCATCCGCCAGCTGCTCGTCTTTCATCAGCGCCCGCTTCTGGAGCTTGCTCTTTCCGATCCAGAAAAGGGCCTTGGCAATATCCGCTTCGGCACCCCATTGCTTGAGATATTCCTCGACCAGCGTTATTCCTTTGTCAAAGTCGCCCTCCGCCTTGAACACCTTGGCTAACTGGAAGACCGCATAGGTGGCTTGAGTGGGCTTAACGGCATGCTTGATGGCGGTTCTATAGTCCTCCTCGGCCATTCTTAGCTGCCCGGCCGCTCCATAGAGATCGCCGCGCATGTTGCACGCCTCGGGGAAGACGGATGAGGATCCTGATTCGTCGAGATTCGGGTTGGAATAGTTCGCAATCACATAGGTGAAGCGGTTGGATGCCGCCGTATAGTCCGGTTGCGGATCTTTTCCGGCAAGGCCAAACAGGCAGACCCCCCCTTGGTACAAAGCCTCGTCAGCCCACGGCTCGGTGGGAAACCGTTTTCCATAGTCCTCGAAGACCTCAAAGGCCTCGGCGAACTGGGCGAGAAAGAGCTTCGACATGCCGTACCAATATAACGCATTTCCCTCTTGCTCCGAGCCCGGGAACTCGTCCATCACTAACTTGAACCCCGTTGCGCACTCGGCAAAATTATACAGAACCAGATCCGCCACGGCCTGCATGTAGTAGAGTTCGACATCATATCTCTCGATGGTTTCGTAACGAGAGGTGCCATTCGTCACGGTGTTATCGTCCTGAACACGCACAAAGCTATCGAGGTAAGGCCGCAAGACCTTGACCTTCTCCATATTGTCCGCCTTCTGGTGGTACATGGTAAACAGATAGACGATCTGCCGCGGCTCCAGACCCGTCTTTTGTTTTTCCATATAGGCAAACCCATGCTCTTCTGCCTCGGGCAAGGCATCTAGCTTTTGAAGAAGTATCTTGACCAACTGGTGGATGGCAAAACTACCCATTTTGGTTTCGGGAGCCGTCTGGTGGATGCGATCGAAAAACTTGGCCGCCTCCCAGTATCGCTCGACTTCTTCATAAATCTGCGCCATGCGGTATTGTATATCGATTTCATAGGAAGGAAGGCCTTTCACCGTCTCAATCAGCTCTTCGAGTTCGGTAACTTCCACAGGCGTCAAGACCTCGTCACCACCGTCCTCGTCCTTCTGTCCCCCTTCGTCGGGGAACAGTATTTGCTCTGCTTCGGAGATCTCCATGCCCGCAACCGGTGCCATTGCGTTTTTAATGCGCATCTCACGCAACCGCTCCTCCTGATAGGCCAACAATTCATCGCGTGGAAGAATCATTCGATAGAGCGGCAGGGCCGCGTCGAAGTCGCCCTCGTCATAGAGAGCGGCGGCAACATTCATCAATGCCAGATTCACGCGGATATCGTATCGGGCGGGGGTGCGATAGAGTTTGGGGATCCATTCCGCGATCCGGTCGAAAGCCGGCAGGGCCACCATGGCATTGATCATCTGCATGATCGCATAGCCTTTATTTTGTTCATTCTTCGTATGCTCGGCAACATATTCGTAGGGTTCGAGGCTCG
The DNA here is from genome assembly GCA_030621805.1 of Kiritimatiellales bacterium. Classification (GTDB taxonomy): domain Bacteria; phylum Verrucomicrobiota; class Kiritimatiellia; order Kiritimatiellales; family Pontiellaceae; genus Pontiella. The sequence goes on from JAUXGY010000006.1 coordinate 13,459, forward strand.
CTTCCCACTGCTCGGATTTAAAGCTGGCCTCAGCCATAGTCATATACAACGAAGTGACTTCCTCGTCCGTGTATTCTAGCTCAAAGTCCTTCTCGGCATATTTCGTGTACCGATCCTGCTCGTCGGGCGTCAACTCTCTCCGGCCCGCATTACTGGTTGGATCCTCGTTGTAGGCCAGCGCATTCGCGGTAGCCACCACACACTCCTTGTACTTGCTGATCGAGTACAGGCAGGTGGCCAACATGGTTCTTGCGAGGCGGGGATGCTCGCCCAGTGGTTTATCAATATAGTCTTGAAGGGCGGGGGCGGCCTCATCCAGCCGGTCGGTCTCGATGAGAATGGTAATCATCTTAAACCGAAGATCCTGCGCGATTTTGATCACACCCTGAGAGGTCGACGGGTCCACCATATCCAGATACATGGACATCGTAATGACCGCTTCTTTATAATCCTTCACTCGCATCTGCTGAAGGGATTTCTTTAGCAGTTCCCCCGGCGTAGGTTCGTCGTCAGCCGCAAAACAGAAGGATCCGGAGAGCAGAGCAATCGAACAAACCCAAGCGCACAACCACTTGGACCACCGTCTTTTCTTTTCAATATTTTCCATGCATCCCTAAAAGTAATTTATCTTCGTCTGGGAGACTAATCCCCCCAAAACACCCCTGCCATTTACTCCCCGGTTAACAATAATAACCGACATGCTTCTATAGACATAGCCGAAACAAAGACCCCGTGCAATATTTTAAACGTATCGGATTGCCTTCTCTGAAAAAATTCCGGCAACTAACGAGCGCTTCAAGATCAAGCTGAATTCCAGTGCCGTAACCTTAGTCCCTCCGAGTTGCCCACTCCTTGAAGCCCCTCTCAAGCAGCTTCTTTCTTTGAGCACACGATGCAGGGACGGCATTTTGAGGCCGAGTGGTGCAGCGCTGCATCATTCTTCCCCTTCGATTCCTTCCAACTTAAAGAAATTCATAAGCGAGAATGCTCAATCCAAAAATCGCAGCGGTTTCCGTGCGCAGGATGCGGTCGCCGAATGAGACGGGCTCCGCACCCGCCGCCACGGAGGTCTCTACCTCTTCCGGTGTAAAGTCTCCCTCGGGACCAATGAGCAAAGCCACTTTCCCCGCCCCGGAAAAATCGATTTGGCGAAAAGGCTTTGCGCCCGAGTTAAGTGATCCAATCAAAACCAGATCATACCCTTCAAGGAGGGGAAAAACGGCCTCCATTTTTTCCAGTGCATGGAGCGTGGGCAACCAACGCACTTCGCACTGCTGCGCGGCGTTGAGCACCATCTTACCCCATCGTTCCTGTTTTTTGGGATGGGGTTTAAACTCCGTGTGCTGGGTCAATATGGGTCGGATATTCGATACGCCCAATTCGACCGCCTTCTGCAACACCAGCTCCCACCGGTCCGGTTTGGGTACAGCCTGAATTAGATCGATCTGCACGGCAGGCGGCGGCACCGACCAGCGCCTAGACACCCGCGCCGCAACCGCTGTTTTGGAAACGGATTCGAGGGTTGCTTCAGCCACGTTACCCCGCCCGTCGAACAGGATGATTTCCTGCCCCGGCTGAACCCGCAACACCCGCGCGAGATGGTGCGACTCATCGGGGGGAAGAACCACAAGGTCCTTCTCCAGTTCACCCACATCAACTAGCGAATTAATACGCATCAAACTTTAGGAATCAGTTTCGAGCTTTCGCTTGCGCTCATAGAACTTCTGCGCGGTCTTGTTCATTTTGGAGGTCAGTTCAAAATGGTTATCATGAAGCTGGTCGCAAAGGGCCTTCATCGCTTTCTTCTCCTTACCGGAGAGACGGCTGGGCACCTCAATGCTGACCATCACGTTCTGACTCCCCTTTCCACCGCCGTGCGCAGCATCCATCACGCCCTGCCCGCGCAGGCGGAAAATCTTACCGCTCTCGGTGCCTGCCGGAACCTTCAACTTGGCGCCCCCGTGGAGTGTGGGCACCTCGATTTCACCGCCAAGCATGGCAATGTGAAACGGCACAGGCACCTCACAGTAGACATCGAGGCCGTTACGCTTAAAAAATTCGTGATCGCGCACGTGGAAAACAATAAAGAGATCGCCCGCCGGCCCGCCACGGGCTCCTGCCTCGCCCTTTCCGGGCAGGCGCTGGCGCGAACCCGACTCAACGCCCGCCGGAATCCGCAGTTTGAGCTTTTTCCGCTCTTTAATACTTCCCGCTCCGTTGCACGCGGCACAAGGATTTGAAATCGTTTCGCCCGCGCCGCCGCAGGTCGGGCAGGTTTGCGAAAACTGGATAAAACCACCGCCCGCATTAACCTGTCCGCGCCCACCGCACGTTGGGCAGGTATTTTTTGAGGTACCCGGCTCCGCGCCGCTTCCGGTACACCGTCCGCACGTTTCGCTCACCGGCAGCGTAATGGTTCGGTGCGAGCCCAGCGCAGCCTCCTCGAAATCCACGTCCAAATCATAACGCAAGTCCGAGCCGCGTGCTGGGCCGTTGCGACGCCGCCGTCCGCCACCGCCGCCACCAAAAAGATCATTAATGTTAAATCCACCACCAAATACCTGCTCGAAAATATCCGATGCATCGTGGAACCCGCCGCCGAAGCCGCCGCCAAACCCGCCACCACCCGGCGCAAAGGCCTGATGACCAAACTGGTCGTAGCGCGCCTTCTTGTCGGAATCGCCCAAAACTTCATAGGCCTCCGACGCCTCCTTAAAGCTCTCCTCTGCCGCGGCATCGCCCGGATTGCGGTCGGGATGAAACTTCATCGCCACCTTGCGGTAGGCCTTCTTGATCTGATCGTCCGAGGCGCTTTTGTCCACCCCCAGAATTTCGTAATAGTCGCGTTTATCTGCCATAGCTTATTCCTCGCCTTCCTGGGCATCCGCAGGTCCGGAAGAGACAACCACCTGCGCCGCGCGCAGGAGCTTGTCGCCAAACAGATAACCGCGGCGCACCTGATTCGAGCAGGTCTCAGCCGGATATTCATCCGACGGCATATGCGTCAGCGCCTCGTGCTTATGGGGATCAAACACCTCACCCACCGCCTCGATTGGCACCAGATTAAATTTGTTGAGCACCTTCTGGAACTGGTCGTAGACGAGCTTAAACCCATCAAGCACGGCAGGATCCGCATCGTGCTGCTCGGCGGTCTGGAGCCCCATTTCATAGTGATCGAGCACGGGAAGAATCTCCAGCAGAAGATCCTCGTTTGCACGCTGGTAGAGTTCATTCCGCTCGCGCTGCGTGCGGTTGCGAAAGTTTGCGAAGTCGGCCTGCAAACGCACAAACTGATCGCGCAGCAACTCCTCTTCCTCCTCCTCGACCACGGGGATGGTGTCCTCTTCGATGATTTCCGTATCGGGAAGCTCCTCCTCCAGCACCTCTTTCTTCGGCTCCACCTCGTCCGTTTTATTCTTCTTAGCCATAATCAAAATCCTTTTGTTTCCAGAGCTTGGGAAAATACGCGAAACCACCGAACTGTCAACAGGACATTGCCGCAGGACCCCGAAGAAAAATGCTGCGCAACGCACCGAAAAGCACTTCTTCAAC
>JAUXGY010000102.1 GCA_030621805.1 Kiritimatiellales bacterium
AGAAAAACGGGGTATAGATCGCTTCGGATGGGTCTATTTTTGATATAGTATACTATATATTTTACCCAGAATATGGCCAATATTACGCTATTTTATATAGAATACTATATCAAAAACAAACCCATCTCCGGGCTTATTTCCCTTTAAAACTGATCCGTAAGTATCTTTGGTTTCCCCGTTTTAGAACAAAAGCGAGGCAATAAAAAGCGGGGCATGTTTGTCTTTATTAAACGCGCTCATACTGGGAACATTGCTGGCCATATATGAAACACTCATTTGCATCTAAAAAGGGCCTGACGCTCATCGAGGTTTTGATCGCTCTGGTCATCATTACCGTCGGCATTTCCTCTTTAATGGGTGCGATGTCGAGCTGTCTGGGCGTGGTGCGTACGGCACGCAACCGAGAGGTTGCCCGCGGTCTGGTTCGCCGGGTGAATGTCGAAAACCTGATCGACCGAAAAAAAATTACGGAGACCACGGACTCCGGAGATTTCGAGGATGTGGATGGATTTACTTGGTGGCGGGAAATCCTGCTGGTGGACGAGGAGGAACGGCCGGGCTTGTTTCTCGTCACGACGCGCGTCCAGTGGGCGGAGCGCGGCCGCGACACCTTCGAGGAGATTACCACCTATAACTATGCGCCGGAATCGGAAAGCGTAACGAGGGAGTTTTGAAGGTTAAGAACAACCATCCGAGATTCGGCAGACGCTGCGGTTTTACCCTGCTGGAGCTGATCGTGGCCATGGTCATTCTGGTGATTGCGATGTCGATCGTGTTTCAGGCCTTCAGCGGAACACTGCGGGGCTGGAAGCGAGGGACGGAGGTGGTTGATGGAATCAAGCATGGTGATTTTGCCATGAACCAACTCGCTGCGGCGCTGAACTCCACGGTCTATTTCTACAACCCCAAAAAGAGCTATGCCTTCACCTTTGAGAAAGGATCGCATGGCGGACTGCCCGCCGACACGATCAGCTTTGTGACCGCGAGCAGCGCTTTTATGCCGAATAACTCGCCCCTCATTAATGGGCCGCACCGAATCAAGATCTATATCGATAACGATGACGATGGCAACCCGGCGCTCTTTAGTCGAGCGGTCCCTGCCCTTGCCGACTTCGAGGATTTTGAGGCGGAGTTCAATACGGAGCCCTATTTAATTTCGCGCACCATCCAAGGGCTAGAAATTATGGTCTACAACGAGGAGAATGAGTTCTGGACCACAGAGTGGGTTAAGAAAAACGCGGTTCCGGAGCGCGTAAAGATCATGGTCTATGTGCCTTCGGACGATGATAACGAAGAGCCGATTATCTTTACTCGCGTGCTTGATATTCCGGTCGCCAAGTCGGTCAACAAAAAACTGGCCGGCCCATCCTCCGTCAGTCAAGGATCCACAACCGGAGGCAGTAGTAGACCTCCTGCTAGCGGCTCAGGCTCCAGTGGCGGCCCGTCCATCAATGTTGGAGGGGGCCCTCCCAAGAGATAACCCTATGACGCTTCTTCAAAAAACCCGACCCCGTTCAAAGGAAGGCGCCGCCCTGCTGGTGGCGCTGGCTGTATTGATTATTCTTTCACTAATCGTCGGATCGTTTGCGTTTGAGGTTCAGCTGGAAGCCATGCTGGTATCGCACAAACGCAAACGTTTCCATGCGGAAATGATGGCCCGCTCCGGAATCGAATATGCCCAAGCCATCCTCGATATGCGCGGCCAGGCCAAGCAGCTCGAAATCGAGGAGATGGCCGAGGACAAGGATGGCTTTATGAAGGCGGCCCTCTACATCAAGCGCGGCCTCTCCACCACCTCGACCATCGAGCTCGGCGAGGGCGAGTTCAGCGTCACACTAGAGTCGGCCGAAGCGGGGCGCAACATCAACCTGCTCACCCGCGAAGAGTGGCTCAGTATTCTTGAAATGGCCAATGTTCCCTCCACCGACTGGGACACCATGATCGACTGTCTCGAAGATTGGATCGACAAAGGAGATCTCCATAAACTCAATGGAGCTGAATCCAACGACCCTTTCTATCAGAATGCAGGGTATCCCGTAAAAAACGGCCCGCTCGATAGTGTCGACGAGCTTCTGCTCATTAAAGGATGGGGCCCCGATATACTCTATGGAAAAGAGGCCGACGAAGAGAGCGACGCCATCTTCGGTATTGCCGACCTGCTCACGGTCTGGGGCGACGGCAAGGTCAATCTCAACACGGCCGGGACCGATGTCCTGCTTAGCTTTGCCGAATACGAAGACTGGGAGCTTGAAGGGGTGATGGAAGCACGCATGGGCTCCGATGGAGAAGGCAATACCCTCGACGACGGAATCAAGAATCTCGGATCAGTGGGCGCCAATGCCAGCAAATTTAAATTGCAAAGTAATTTTGTGAAGGTAACGTCTATAGGTGATGTTTTTGAAAAGAAATACCAAATCGACTGCATCTTCCTGGTGGAAGGAAGCAAGCCTACTATTGTCTACTGGGAAGAGGGACAGGTTAAATAAGATGCGAATGCGCGAGAAGATTGTTACAGCGGTCTGCCGAACGGTTGATGGCATTGAGTGGACCACCGTTAAAGTGGGACAGGACGGTGTCGAACCCGTACAGAAAGAATCGCTCCCCATGACCTTTTCCGGCGAAACCGCTGAAGAACTCATGGCCTCTATTGAGCTTCCCGAAGAGATTTCCGAGCGCATTAAAGGCGATATCAGTGTGCCGCTACGCACCGCCGACCTGCTCATGCGAGTCATGGAACTTCCCTCGACGCAGGCCGACGAGATCCGCGACATGACCGCGCTCCAGGTTGATAAGATATCCCCCTTCCCCGCCGACCAGATCGCCTTTTCTCACGAGATCCTTCGGCAGACCGACGAGACCTCCCTTGTTCTGCTGGCCGCTGCCAAACGGTGCTGCATCGATGCCATCGGGGATGCGTTTAAGAAAAAAGGCGTTCGTATCCACAGCATAGATTCACGCATCCAAGGGTGGCTCCAGCTGTTGCAGGACAAAAGACTCGTTGCACAGGAAGGGTGCGAAATCATCATCATCAACGATGGAATCGACTTCTCACTGGTGGTGGTCGACGACGGAACCCCCATCGCATTCCGCATGCTGCATACAGAGCCCGACGAGATGCTTATGGTGGATGACCTCGCCGTCGAAATCGACTACACCCTCACCACCCTCGACACCGAACGCGACCTGTCCGCCCCGTCCACCGCTCAGTTCTGGAGCCATAGTAATCTATCAGCCAATGTACGGGCACGCTTCACCGAAAAAAGCGGCCTGAAAATGACCTCCTCTCTACTGGACACCCTTCCCCCGCTCTCCGAGGGCATCCTCCAACGTGCGCTGGAGGGCCACAGCAGAATCGAACTCATCCCAACCGAATGGATCGAACACGAAAAGAAAAAGCAGTTAAAGAAAGCAACCATCCGAACCAGCGCCATGGTGTTGGGCGCATGGCTGGTGATCGTCCTAATCTTCTTTACCATCTACCAGATTCGCAACATCCATCTTGCATCGGTCAAAAAGAAGGCCGACGCCATTGCCCCCGAAGCGGCTCAAGCCCTCGAAAATCGGCAAAAACTAAAAGCCCTCAAAGGGTACACCGACCGCTCCGACTCCGCCCTTGAATGTCTACGGGAAATCACCCGCCTCCTCCCCATCGGCGACATTGAATTTGTTTCCTACAACTACGATAAAAACAAAGGCGTCTCGATCCGCGGCACCGCCGGGAACGACCAGCAGGTGGATGATTATTTCGTGGCACTGGCCAACTCGCCGCTGTTTGAACGGCTCAAGGATCAGTCCATGAGCACCAAGACCACCAAGGGCGTCCGTCGCACCGTCTTCTCCGCCACGCTAACCTTGCCCTCCGAGGAGGATGGAAAATGAATATTTCCAAACGAGAAATGACCCTCGGGGTTCTAACGCTAACCGCCGTCCTGATTGGAAGCACGTGGTATATGGTCGACAGCAAGGTCGAGCCATGGAAAAGCAAAGCCATACAAATCGAAAAGCTGAAACAACAAACCAGGCACCACCAGACCGCCATCAAGATGCAGGAAGAATGGCTCGGCGAACTCAACGAACTTCAGGCCCAACTCCCGGTGTTCGATACCCAAAACCGCTCGGTTTCCCCGGAGCTCATGAAAACGATCAAAGCGCTAGCCACCAAGCACAGCATCGCCATCCTCAAAAGTAATCCACGCGGTGAAAAACCCACCGGGGATCTATTCGAACTCGGCATCAACTGCACCTGGGAAGGATCGCTCGATGCCATGGTGGGGTTCCTTACCGACCTCCAACAGCAAGGCGTGCGCTACGACGCCCGCACGCTGAGCGTCGTACCCATCGGGAAAAACACAGGGAAACTCAAAGGCAACATGGTCATTCACTGCGCCTTCACCCGCAAACCCAACATTCCGGAGAAGCAATAGATGAACCTCGAAGCCATCCCCACCGGAGCCTTCGCGGAAATTTGCTACCTCGCTTGGAATGCCAAAAACCAGGCCCTTATTTTCGACCCCGGCCACGATGCCGACCGCATCCTCCAAGCCCTTAAAACTCGCGACCTCCACGTGGTCGCCTATATTTGCACACACGGCCACGCCGACCACATCAATGCCTTGGCCGAAGTGCACCAAACACACCCTGCCCCCATCGCCATGCACGCCCACGATTTGGAATGGGCCTTCACGGCGGTCAACCAGATCGAACCCCACTACCCCGTTCCGCAGTGCCCCGATGTTGAGGACTACCTCCGGCTCGATACTGCCACCGACTGGAGCTTTGCCGATCTGAACTTCCAATGTATACATACCCCCGGTCATACCCCCGGCTCATGCTGCCTGCTCTTCCCTGAAAGCAAAATTCTGATCACCGGCGATACCCTGTTCAAAGGTTCCTGTGGGCGCACCGATCTCCCCGGTGGCGATGCCCGCCAACTCAAAGAATCGCTCACCATCCTCAAACAGCTCCCCGACGAAACCCGCGTCTACCCCGGCCACGGCCCCGATACCACCATAGGCATCGAACGCCAAACCAACTTCTTTATGCAATAGCTGAAGATGGGATTACGACCCGCCTGATGCTTTTTATGGAATATCACTTGCACTGACTCTGGTACTCGGACCCGAATGGTAATAACCTCCACAACTCTGGCATCTATCTTGCTTTAAATGCTGAAATTATGCGGTCGGTTTATTCAAAAAGTGGGTTCACGCTCGTCGAAATCATGATTGTCGTGGCAATCATTGGTCTATTGGCGGCGTTGGCTATTCCCAGCATGCGGAACGCGGGAAGCGAGACGCGTAGCGCACGCTTTGCCCGCGAAATTAAAAATGCCGGCCATGCGTTCGTTCGATACTCTTTTGATCATGGAGAATATCCGAGTGATAAAATGCCGGGACAGATGGCCGATGGAATGACGACCTATCTTTCCGGATTCTATTGGGGCGAGGATACCGTGATTGGCGGCCGATGGGATTGGGACTATGAGGTTTTTGGAATCCATGCTGGAGTATCGGTTCAATCTCCAAATTGGGGCGACGAGCAGATGCAAAAAATCGATGTAAAGATCGACGACGGCAACCTGGGCACGGGCCAGTTTCGCAAGCGTTCCGGCGGCTATATCTATATTCTTGAAGAGTGACGACCGGCGCGTTGATAGACATCCTGCACCACCAAGCCCGCCAAATGAAAACCGAACTGCCCTGTAATATGTACCATCGAACCGTTGATTTTAGCCTTCTTGCTGCACCAGACATCCGATGGGATTTCCTCCCCTTCTTCATCATATTGTTTCGGACAAAAACAATTTTCCGATCCACAGGCCGTATCCGACTCATACGACTCAAGAAACTCCTCGGAATAGACACAAAGGCACTCACCCGAGGCACCCCACCGGCGCAGGCGCTTACGCACCACTTTGGCCAACTTGCAACCGTATGATTCCCAAATGGAATCCACACGAATCGTAGTGGCGTCAAGTTTGCAGGCCGCCCCCATGGCGGAATAGAGCGTCGCTCCTGATTCCATGGCCAAAGCAATCAGACTCACCTTATGCGAAAGCGTATCGATGGCATCAATCACATAGTCATAGGCGTCTAAACCAAAGTCCATTTTGCTTTCAAGGTTATAGGTCTTCTGCACGGCATCGATGTCCGCCCTCGGTGCAATATCCAGCAACCGCTCCTTCAACGCAGCCACCTTCGCGCGGCCAATATTGGGCACCGTAGCCTGTAGTTGGCGATTTATATTCGTGACGCAAACCACATCATTATCCACCAGCGTCAAGTGCCCCACCCCCGACCGGATCAGCGCCTCGGCGCACCAGCTACCGACCCCGCCGACGCCAAACAGGATCACGCGCGTTTCCGCCAAGGCGGCGGCACCCGCCTTTCCCAACAAGAGTTCGTTGCGATGGAATGCCGGGTTGCCCATGCCTACTCGCCGATGATCTTCACGAGCACGCGCTTTTTACGCAGGCCGTCGAGTTCGTAGTAGAAGATGGATTCCCACGGACCAA